>CALXKD010000064.1 GCA_944388795.1 uncultured Clostridia bacterium | reverse complement strand
GCTTAAGCCCAGAAGTGCCAGTACAAAAGCCTTCTAGGCTAAGAGCAAACCACCAGTTTTACTGGTGGTTATGATTATTGTCTTAGACAACAAGGTTCTTATTTATATAACAAAATAATTCGATTTCCGATTTTTTCGATAAAGCCATCTTCTTTCAGTAATTTTAATTCTCTCATCATAGCACTTCTGTCAACACTCAAATAGTCAGCTAAATCTGTAAGAGAAAAAGGAAGCTCAAAAGATTTACTTAGTGTTCTAGTAGAACGTAAAGAAAAATAGCCTAATAATTTATCTCTAGTAGACCTCTTAGTTAATAGTTCGATTCGCATATTTAAATCGGTTACTTTATTTAAAATCAGTTGTGGCAAATTCTCTGATAAAGTCTGGTGAAATTTACAATTATTTCTACATTTATGGAAAATATCATCATATGTATAGAAAAGAACAGTACAATTCGATTTAGCTTCAACTAATAATTCGTTATTTGTTGTAATGGTATAAAATACTTCACCAAAAAGGGAATTCTTGGAAAAATGCTCTACAATTGTTCGATTACCATTTAGGTCATAACGTACTAAATCAGCATGTCCATCTAATAATATACATAATTGATTTCGATTTTTAATATATGTTGTAACAACTTCATTTTTGCCAAAGACTTTTTTCTGCTTTTTTTGACATGAATTTGAAAAGTCAAGAATGAAATTTTCTAGGTCAAAGTTGGTATTCACGATTTTTCCTCCTTTTAAATTACATAAGTATTATACATTAAAAGAGTTGCAAAAGCAACAAAACTGTAAAAATATATTTGTAATATTTTTGTAATATATTTGTAATAAAAGAAAAATGCTTAGAGGAGAAAGAGATTAAGAAGTAAAAAAAAATTTTTTTCATAATGTGTTGCTTTTGCAACGGAAAATAAAAAATGTAGAGATATAATGTAACCATACTAATCGAAGGAGGAAATGTAAAATGAAAGTTATTAAGAGGGATGGAAGAGCTGTAGATTATGACAGAGCTAAAATTCAAATAGCAATTGAAAAAGCAAATCAGGAGGTAAAGCCAAAGGAAAGGGCAAATAAAGAGGATATAAAAGGGATTATTCAATATATAGAAGAATTAAATAAAAAGAGAATGTTAGTTGAAGATATCCAAGATATCATCGAAGAAAAATTAATGGAAATTGAAAAATATGAGTTGGCTAAAAAATATATTGTATATAGATATACAAGAGCATTAGTTAGAAAACAAAATACAACAGATGAAACCATATTAGGGTTAATCAGAAATGAAAATAAAGAATTAGCAGAAGAAAACTCAAATAAAAATACATTACTTGCTTCAACACAAAGAGATTATATTGCAGGTGAAGTATCAAGAGATTTAACAAGAAGATTATTATTACCAGAAAAAATTGCCAAAGCAGACGCTGATGGAGTTTTACATTTCCACGACGCCGATTATTTTGTACAACCAATCTTTAACTGTTGTTTAATTAATATAGCAGATATGTTAGATAATGGAACTGTTATGAATGGAAAAATGATAGAAAGTCCAAAGAGTTTCCAAGTAGCATGTACAGTGACAACACAAATTATTGCGGCTGTTGCAAGTAACCAATATGGTGGACAATCAGTAGATTTAAAACATTTAGGTAAATATTTGAGAAAGAGCTATAATAAATTTAAATCAGAAATAGAGAAAAAATATAAAGGAAAACTATCTGATGATGTTATAGAGGATTTGGTACAAGATAGATTAAAAGCAGAATTAAAAGCAGGTGTACAAACGATTCAATATCAAATCAACACATTAATGACAACCAATGGACAATCTCCATTTGTAACATTATTCTTACATCTAGAAGAGGGAGATCCATACATTAAAGAAAATGCAATGATTATTGAAGAAGTACTAAGACAAAGATATCAAGGTATTAAAAATGAAGCAGGAGTATATGTTACACCAGCATTCCCAAAACTAGTATATGTATTAGATGAATGTAATTGCCTAAAAGGTGGAGAATATGACTATCTAACAAAATTAGCTGTTAAATGTTCTGCAAAGAGAATGTACCCAGATTATATCTCAGCTAAGAAAATGAGAGAAAATTATGAAGGAAATGTATTTAGCCCAATGGGATGCAGAAGCTTCTTATCACCTTGGAAAGATGAAAATGGAAACTATAAATTTGAAGGAAGATTTAATCAAGGTGTTGTTAGTATCAACTTACCACAAGTAGCCATTGTTGCAGATGGTGATGAAGAAAAATTCTGGAAATTATTAGATGAAAGACTAGAACTATGTAAAGAAGCTTTAATGTGTAGACATTATGCATTACTTGGAACACATTCTGATATTAGCCCAATTCACTGGCAATATGGTGCTATCGCAAGATTAGCAAAAGGGGAAAAGATAGATAAATTATTATATGGTGGATATTCAACCATTTCATTAGGATATATTGGTATATATGAAATGACAAAAGTAATGAAAGGTGTATCACATACAACACCAGAAGGACATGATTTTGCAATTAGAGTTATGAAACATTTAAGAGAAACTGTAGATAGATGGAAAAAAGAAACCAATATTGGATTTGCATTATATGGAACACCAGCAGAAAGCTTATGCTATAAATTTGCTAGAATTGATAAAGAAAAATTCGGTACAATTAAAGATGTAACAGATAAGGGATATTATACAAATTCATACCATGTTGATGTAAGAGAAAAAATTGATGCATTTGAAAAACTTGGATTTGAAAGTGAATTCCAAAAAATATCTTCAGGTGGTGCTATTTCATATATTGAAATACCAAATATGCAAAAGAATATTGATGCATTAGAAACAGCTGTTAAATTTATCTATGATAATATTCAATATGCTGAATTTAATACAAAATCAGATTACTGTCATGTTTGTGGATTTGATGGAGAAATCATCTTAAATAAAGATAATGAATGGGAATGTCCAAATTGTGGAAATAAAGATCATTCAAAAATGACGGTTGTTAGAAGAACTTGTGGATATTTAGGAGAAAACTTCTGGAATGCAGGAAAAACAAAAGAAATTAAACAAAGAGTAATGCATTTATAATAGAAAAGGGGATATCCAATTCCCTTTTTTATTAAGCTTTAGCATTGTGGAACGAAGTGAAACAAAAACCGCTCGCTATGCGAGTGAGATTAAAAACTTAA
>CALXKD010000063.1 GCA_944388795.1 uncultured Clostridia bacterium | reverse complement strand
CCACATGGACATGGATCATTTCTTCCTACTTTTGGACCATCATTTCTAACAGTTCTATCAACATCTGTTCCGATTTTTGCTCCTCCATCCACACTATGAATAGCTTCTAATGCTGCACCTGTAATTTTTACAGTTTCTTGTCTTTTTGCTTCACCTTGTTGACGAATGTTCATCAAAATTTTTGTTACATCTACTTTAATGTCTGAAATCATTTCTTCAAACATATCCATACCTTCGATTCTATATTTAACAACAGGATCTTGTTGTCCATAAGCACGAAGTCCAATACCATTTTTCAATTCGTCCATACTGTCAATATGATTCATCCATTTTTCATCTACAACTTTAAGCATAACAACTCTTTCAAGTTCTCTCATTTCTTCAGAACCAATTTCTGTTTCTTTTTCTACATATTTTGCATTTGCTTGTTTGATAAGTTCTTCAGAAATTTTTTCAGGTTCTGAAACATGTTCTTTAATATATGCTAACATATCGATTCCATAAGTATTTAAAATATCTTGATTTAGTGCTTCCACATTTACTTCGTTGTTTTCTGGTTCCACATACATATGAACTGTAGCTTCAGCAACAGAATTAATCATCTCTATAATATTATCATGAATATTTTCACCATTTAGCACTTCACGTCTTTGTGCATAAATAATTTCTCTTTGTGCATTCATAACATCATCATATTTTAATACATTTTTACGAATGGTAAAGTTTCTTCCTTCTACTTTCTTTTGAGCATTTTCAACAGCTCTAGATATGATCCTTGAGTCAATTGGCATATTTTCATCTGCACCTAAAGAATTATATACTTTTGTAATGGTATCTCCACCAAATATTTTCATTAAATCATCATCTAGTGCAATATAGAATTTAGACTCACCAATATCTCCTTGACGTCCAGAACGTCCTCTTAACTGGTTATCAATTCTTCTTGATTCATGTCTTTCTGTTCCGATAATTTTTAATCCACCGGCGTCAATAACCTTTTCTTTTTCTTCCTCTATTTGTTCTTCATATTTGTCAACTAAATTCTTAAATTCTTTTCTAGCACCTAATATTTCTTGATCATCAGTTTCATAATATGTATTTGCTTCTTCTATTAATTCATGAGGTATTTTTTTCCTTCTCATTTCTTCTTTCGCTAAGAATTCACTATTTCCACCTAAGATAATATCGGTACCACGTCCTGCCATGTTTGTAGCAATCGTTACTGCACCAAATTTACCAGCTTGTGCAACAATTTCTGCTTCTTTTTCATGGTATTTCGCATTTAAGACTTCATGTTTAATTCCTTCTTGTTTTAGCAATTTGCTTAATTTTTCAGATTTTTCAATAGAAACTGTACCTACTAGAACTGGTTGACCTTTTTCATGACTTTCTTTGATACTTTTTACAATAGCTCTAAATTTTGCATTTTCATTTTTGTAAATGACATCATTTTCATCTTTACGAATCATTGGTTTATTTGTAGGTATTTCAACAACATCTAAGTTATAAATTTCTTCGAATTCTGCTTCTTCTGTCATAGCTGTACCTGTCATACCAGATAATTTTTCATACATTCTAAAATAATTTTGGAATGTAATGGTTGCCAATGTTTTTGATTCATCAGCAATTTTTACATGCTCTTTTGCTTCTATTGCTTGATGTAATCCATTGTTATATCTTCTTCCATACATGATACGACCTGTAAATTCATCAACAATTAATACTTCTCCATCTTTTACGATATAATCAATATCTTTTTTCATAACACCATGTGCTCTTAAAGCTTGGTTAACATGATGTACTAGTGTTGAGTTTTCTAAGTCATTAAAGTTTTCTAGTCCAAATGCTTCTTCTGCTTTTTTAATACCCTTTTGTGTCAATGATGCAGATTTTGCTTTTAAATCTACTATATAATCATATTTTTCATTATCTTCTGCTTGTTCATAATTTTTTACATCTTCTTCTACAATGACTTTTGGGGTTAATCTTCTAACAAAATTATCTGCTTTTTTATATAAGTCAGATGATTGATTTGCTCTTCCAGAAATAATCAGTGGTGTTCTAGCTTCATCAATTAAAATACTATCGATCTCATCGACAATGGCATAATGTAATCCTCTTTGTACCAATTGATCTTTATAAATAACCATATTATCTCTTAAGTAATCAAACCCAAATTCATTATTTGTACCATATGTAACATCTGCATTATATGCTTCTTGTTTTTCTTTAGGCTCCATACCAGCAATAACTAACCCAACAGATAGTCCTAGGAATTTATATAATTTTCCCATCCATTCACTATCTCTTTTTGCTAAGTAATCGTTTACTGTAATAACATGAACACCTTTTCCTTCAAGTGCATTTAAATATACTGGTAATGTAGCAACCAATGTTTTTCCTTCACCTGTTTTCATTTCTGCAATTCTACCTTGGTGTAAGATAATACCACCAATTAATTGTACATCAAAATGCCTCATGCCTAAAACTCTTTTAGAAGCTTCTCTAACGACTGCGAATGCTTCTGGTAATATATCATCTAATGTTTTACCATCTGCTAATTGCTTTTTAAATTCATCTGTTTTTCCTCTTAATTCACTATCACTTAATTTTGATATTTCTTCTTCAAGCGCATTTATTTTGTTAACTAATGGCTTTACTCTTTTTACTTCCTTTTCACTATATGTTTTAAATAATCCCATTGTTAATCGGTCCTCCTAAGTTTATTTTTTCACTTTGTTACTATATCACTAAAAACTTTTTTTATCAAGTCTTTTAAAGGCATTTGTTTAAAAATAAACAGATATTTATCATAATCAATTTTCTTTTACATATATTTAAATAACAAGTTTATTTTAGAAAGGGTTTTCTATGTTTATATGTAATTTTAAGATAAATGGTAGCAAAGTTTTTAAATATTTTTTTACAGGAATTGTATGTTTCATTATTCTGATTTTAATTTTTGTTAGCATAAAGTTATTTATAGGTGCTAAAAATAGTAGAAATGTTTCTAGTTGTATGCCACAAAATGAAATTTCTGTGATTTCGGCTAAAAATTATACCAATGTTTTGAAAGCAGTTCATGAGAATATAGATAATTATGTTGGCGTAAAAATTCAGTTTACAGGCTATATATATCGTGTGTTAGATTTAACAGATACCCAATTTATATTAGCAAGAGATATGATAATTTCTTCTGATTTTCAATATGTTATCGTTGGATTTCTTTGTGAATATGAAAACGCACAAAATTTTGAAAATGAAACTTGGGTGGAATTAACTGGTGAAATAACGAAAGGAAATTATCATGGAGATATGCCAATTGTAAAAGTAACAGAGATGAAAACAGTTGATAAACCAAATGAAGAATATGTATACCCTCCAGATGATACCTATATTCATACAAGTGGAATTTTATAAAAGGAAAACCTATTTGAAGTGCACCCCAAATGTTAGACAAAAAGTAAACATTTGGAGGTGTATTTTTTATGAGTAAATATTCTAATGA
>CALXKD010000062.1 GCA_944388795.1 uncultured Clostridia bacterium | reverse complement strand
ATTTTCTTAATTTACAAATAAATTCTATTGACAACTAAGAACCTATAAGGTATAATATATATCGTTGATTAGGGTTATCCCAACATACAGTTTTCGTATGACCGGAAGGAGGGGAATTTAAATGTTAGAAATCAAAGTTAATAATGGTAATATAGAAGATGCTCTAAAAAGATTTAAAAGACAATGTGCTAGAAATGGAGTATTACAAGAAGTACGTAAAAGAGAGCATTATGAAAAGCCTAGTGTAAGGAGAAAGAAGAAATCTGAGGCAGCAAGAAAAAGAAAATTTTAATACATATCATAAGCGGGATATTAAAGAAAAACTTTAATATCTCGTTTTAAATTATATGTGAAATATTTGTTAAAATATGAATAAAGTTATTAAAAAGTATAATAATAAAGATAATCTTGTGTTATAATTTAATAAAAATGTATAGTAACTAATAATTACTGTATCATATAATAAAATAATTAAAAAATAACAGATAGGGAAAGGAGAAAGATGGAATATATTGAGGATTATATAAAAAAAGGAATAAAACTGCATATATTAAAAACAGATAAATTTAAAACAAATTTAATAGCTGTTTTTTTAACAACCAAATTACAAAGGGAAAGTGTAACACGAAATGCTTTAATTTCGGCAGTATTACGAAGAGGCACAAATACAATGAAAACACAAGAAGAAATTAGTAAAAGATTAGAAGAGTTATATGGAGCAAGCTTTGATTGTGGAATTGATAAGACAGGAGATAACCAGGTTTTAAAATTTTATATAGAAAGTATCAATGATCATTTTTTACCACAACAAGGGGAAAATATGTTGAAGGCATCTCTAGATAATCTATTGGAAATTGTATTTAATCCATTGGTCGAAAATAATGGTTTTAAAGAACAATATGTAGAGCAAGAAAAAAAGAATATGAAGCAAAGAATAGAAGGAAAGATAGATAATAAAGCAAGATATGCCTTGGATAGATGTATAGAAGAAATGTATAAAGATAAAGCATTTGGGTTATATAGATTTGGATATGTAGAGGATTTAGAAAAGATAAATGCAGTGAATTTATATGAGCAATATAGATTATTAATGGAAAATTGTAAAATAGATATATTTATTTCAGGTGATATAGAAGAAGATACAAAGCAGTTGGTGGAAAACAATCCGTATATACAAGGCTTACAAGAAAGAGATCCAGTCTATCATACAGAAAACCAAAAACCAGAAGCTAAAACAGGTGAAGTGATAGAAAAAATGGATGTAACACAAGGAAAATTGGTTATTGGATTAGAGGTAAACTCTCAAAATGAGGAACAAAAATATAGTGTATTAGTCTATAATCATATTTTAGGGGGAAGTGCAAACTCTAAAATATTCCAAAATGTAAGAGAAAAAGCAAACTTAGCTTATGCTGCAAGTTCTAGTTATTTTAGATATAAAGATAATATTTTTATCAGTTGTGGAATAGAGATATCAAATTATCAAAAAGCACTGGATCTTATAAAAACACAAATAGAAGATATGAAGCAAGGAAAATTTACAGAAGATGAATTAGAAAATGCTAAAAAATCTATTGTAGCAGTGATTCAAACAATTGATGATGAGCAAGATACAGGAATAACGTATTATTTTGGACAAGAAATATCTAATCATAAAAATAGTATTGAGGAATATATGAAAAAAATAGAAAATATAAAAAGAGAAAATATATTAGAAGTTGCAAGTAAGGTACAGATAAATACAATTTATTTCTTAAGAAATTGATATAAAAAGGAGAGAATACATGCAAGTAATAGAAAATTCTAAAGTGAAAGAAAAGTTATATTTTGAAAAATTAGAAAATGGAATGACTGTCATGATAATTCCCAAAAAAGGTATGAAAAAGAAATATATGATATGGGGAACGAATTATGGTTCAAATGATAATGTATTTATTGTTCCGGGAGAGAATACACCAACAGAAGTTCCAGAAGGTGTAGCACATTTTCTAGAACATAAAATGTTTGAACAAGAAAATGGAACCAATAGCTTAGATGTATTAACAGCATTAGGAGTAGAAGCAAATGCGTATACAACAAATGATCATACAGCCTATTTGTTTGAATGTACAACCAATTTCTATGAAGCAATGGATGAATTAATGGATTATGTTCAAAATCCATATTTTACAGATGAAAATGTAGAAAAAGAAAAAGGCATTATTGGACAAGAGATTATGATGTATGATGATTATCCAGACTGGAAGGTTTATCTAAATGCAATGCAAGCAATGTATCATAATAATTCTGTGAAAATAGATATTGTAGGCACAATAGAGTCAATTGGTAAAATTAATAAGGAAATTTTATATACATGTTATCATACATTTTATAACCCTGAAAATATGGTAATGGTTATCAGTGGAGATTTTGAGCCAGAAGCTTTATTAAAAGAGGTAAAGAAAAGAATAAAACCAAGTAAGCCTATTGGTGAGATAAAAAGAATATATCCAGAAGAGCCAGAAGACATTGTAAAGGAAAAAATAGAACAAAATTTAGAGGTTAGCCAACCAATGTATACAATAGGAATCAAGGATAAACCAATGGGAGAGGAAAGTAATAACAAAACAGCAAAAAAAGAAGTGGCGGTTCAAATATTGTTAGAGCTTCTTGTTGGAAAAAGTTCTCATGTATATCAAAAATTATATAATGAAGGCACTATTTATGGAGGAATTGGATTTAGTTATGAGCTTTCCAAAAATTATGCACATATATTGATTTCAGGACAATCAAATCATCCAGAAGAAGTGTTTGAATTCGTAAAACAAGAAATCAACCATTTTAAAACAAAAGGAATTTGCGAAAAAGATTTTAATAGAATAAAAAAGAAAATATATGGAGAATATATAGAAGAATATAATGATGTTAGCAATATTGCAAGAATGTTTTTGTCAGATTATTTTAAAGGTGTGAATAGTTTTCAATATATAGACGAAATAGGGAATATAGATGTAGAATATTTAACACAAGTGTTAAATGATGTATTTAAAGAGGACAAAATGGTGATTTCTATTGTCAGATATTAAAAAATAGTGTATTTAAAAATAATATAGAAAAAACAGTATTAGAATCATAAAAGAAATAATACTGTTTTTTTTCAATTCTAAGTGTCGAAATATGTAAAAACAAGTCATACGAAAATTGCCAAAAACGATTGATTTTGCTTGACTACAAGGATTTTGTGTGTTAATTTATAATTATACAGAAGATAAATTTAGAAAAAAGGAGAGATTAATATGTTAAATGATGAAATTTGTAAATTACGTGATAAATTAAATAAAAGTATAGAAGAAGGCAAAGATTATAAAGTGATATATAAATTAAGCATAGAATTGGATGAATTAATTGCGTCGTATTATCATAAAAATAATAAAAAAAAACCGGTAATTGCAATTCTTTAAATCAATAATCCTCTGCAGGATAACCTGTGGGGGATATTTTGATGTATATGCATATATTGTATAAAAATAGGAAGAAGGAGAAAATTCTTCTTATTTTTTTATGGAATAAACAAAATTTTTTAAAGGATAAAGTACTGTCAATCATTTTTGAAAATGTCTCAAAATTTTTTAAACATTAGCACTAATTTTTAATAGAATTAGTGCTAAAATT
>CALXKD010000061.1 GCA_944388795.1 uncultured Clostridia bacterium | reverse complement strand
ATGATTAAAGTATTATTTGTATGCTTAGGAAATATCTGTAGATCTCCTATGGCAGAATATGTATTCAAAGATATGGTAAAAAAGAAAGGTTTAGAAAAACAATTCTATATTTCTTCAGCAGCTACAAGCTATGAGGAGATAGGAAATGATATGCATTATGGAACAAAAGATAAATTAGATGAGGTAGGGATTCCATATACAAAGCATAAAGCAAGAAGAATTGAAAAACAAGATTATGAAAAATTCGACTATATTATTGGAATGGAAGAAAGTAATCTTCGAAACATCTTAAGAATTGTAGGAAATGATAAAGATAATAAAATATATAAACTTTTAGATTTCTCAAAAAATCCAAGAGATATTGCTGACCCATGGTATACAGGAAACTTTACTGTAACCTATAAAGATATTGTAGAAGGGTGCTCAGGATTTTTGGGATATTTAGAAAAGAATCATAAGGTTTAAAAGAGGTAATAAATGTCAAACTATTATATAAAAATCAAGGAAAAAGAAATTCCAGTTATTATTAGAAATTATAGACATACCAATTTGATAAAAATGTATTTTAAGGGAAATGTTTTAAATATTAGTAAGTCTAAATATTTATCTAAGAAAAGGATTTTAGAGGTTATCAAACAAAATGAGGAGCAAATATATGAACAATATCTTAAAATTATTTCAAAAGAAAATGACAAAATGAAACATTGGTATACAGGAGAGAAGATAAGTTATAAAGGTGAAGATTTTTGTGTGCAAATAGAATATGTTGCTAAAAAAAGATTAAAAATTATTTTAGATGAAGAAAATAAGCAATTTATTATAGAAATACCTGAAGTACTAAAGGATGAAGATAATAAAGCTATTATTGATAAATATGTAAAAAGGTTTCTTTGTATAAAAACAAAAGAATATCTAGAAAATCGATTACCATATTGGAGTCAAAAAATGAAAACAGAATATGACGAATGTAAAGTAGGAGATGCAACAAGCAAATATGGTAGTTGTATTCCAAGTAAAAAAGCATTGCATTTCAGTAATAGACTCATCATGCTACCAGAAGATAAAATAGATGCCATTATTGTTCATGAATTATCACATATGACATATGCTAATCATAGTGAAAAATTTTATCAATTAGTTCAAAAATATATACCAAATTATTTTGAGATTGATAAATGGTTAAAGAAACATGTAAATAGGGTTATGATATAAAAAGGGATTTTGAGGATGGACTCATTATTCCCTTTTTATTTTTTAGTTTTTTAATTAAGGAAAAAATGAATCTGTTCCTAAAATCTCCTTTTAAGTATTTTTATAAAATATTCCTTGATACAAATTTTCTTCTTTTAATTTTTTATCTAACCCATTCAATATCCACTTTTTGTGTAAATCCCATTTAGGAGCAATTAATATATCCTTAGGAGCATCACCAGATATTCTATGAATGACAATATCAGGAGAAATATGTGAAAGAATATATACCAAGCAATCTAAATAATATTCTAAGGAAATAGGCTCATATTCATTTTTGTTATACATATCAGCTAAAATAGTATTTTCTACTACATAAGTATTGTGAATTTTTAATCCTTGAATATGATGCTGGTTTATAAAACTTACAGTATTCTGGATATCTTCAAAAGTTTCTTCAGGCAATCCTACCATCATATGCGCAATTACATCAATATGGTATTGGTTAAGTAATTTAACAGCTTTCGTAAATTGTTCATTTGTATATTGTCTATTAATCAATTTTCCGATTTTTTCATTAGAAGTTTGTAAGCCTAATTCCACAGACACATAATATCTTTGGGCATAAGAATGAAGAAGTTTTACAATATCTTCATTAATACAGTCAGGTCTTGTAGCAACAGATAATCCTATGATTTTAGAATGAATTAGTGCACTGTCATATTTTTTCTTTAAATTCTCAATAGAATCATATGTATTTGAAAAATTTTGAAAATAGACAATAAATTTATTAGCTCTATTAGAACGAGGAGATTTAAAATAATCTTCTACTTGTCCTGAAATATCTTTATATGGATTCAAATGTTCTCCAGAGCCACATTCACTACAAAAGATACAACCAGAATTCCCTATAGTTCCATCTCTATTAGGACAAGTAAAATGTCCATTAATACATATTTTTAAAACACGTTCTCCAAATTTATTTTTATAATATTCACTTAATTTATGATATCTATATATATTTTTCATAATGAATATAGTATATCAAATATAGAAAAAAATAACAATTGCTGTATGAAAAGATTGAAAAATGTATATAAATCATATATAATGTAAAAAATCCTAAAAATATAATTATATTTTTAGTTGCCTTAAAAGAAAAAGAGGTAGTATTATGAGAAAATTTTTATCAAATTACAAATCGACAATAATTCTTTTAGTTGCGATTATTGTTGGAGCAATTGTAGGAATTGTGTTTAAAGAAAAAGCAACTATTGTAAAGCCATTAGGCGATTTATTTCTGAATCTATTACTAGTCTTTGTTGTTCCATTAATTTTTTTAACAATTACAACATCTGTTTCGAAAATGAAAACTCCGAAAAGATTGGGAAAAATTATTATAACTATTATAGGTGTATTTGTTTTTACATCTATTGTGGCTGTACTTATAGGATTTTTAAGTACGTATTTTATAAAACTAGTGGAACCAGAGGATGGAGAACAAATTAGAACTTCACTAGAGCAAAATGTTGAAGAAACAGAAGAGGATTCAGAAGAATTAACAATTGCAGACAGAACTGTACAATTATTAACAGTTGATGATTTTTATAAATTACTATCAAAGGAAAATATTGTAGCATTATTGATATTTTCTGTTATATTTGGAATAGCAATGAATATGTCAGGAGAAAAGGCAAAACCAGTAAGAGACTTTTTAGAATCAGCAAATGAGATTGTACATAATATTATAAAAATCATTATGTATTATGCACCAATAGGATTAGGATGTTATTTTGCAGCTCTAGTAGGCAGCTTTGGAGCTCAAATAGCAGTTGGATATTTAAAAACATTTGTATATTATACAATAATAGCTATTTTGTTCTATT
This sequence comes from uncultured Clostridia bacterium, assembly GCA_944388795.1. Taxonomy (GTDB): domain Bacteria; phylum Bacillota; class Clostridia; order TANB77; family CAG-508; genus CAG-269. Next base: position 688 of record CALXKD010000061.1, on the reverse strand, counting down.
TTATAATGTATACGATATATGCTTTTTGGGCAGGAGGAAAAAAAGGAGTCAAAGCCTTTTGGAAAAATGCTATACCATCAACAATGACAGCATTGGCAACTTGCTCAAGTGCAGCTTCTATTCCAGTTAATATAGAATGTAGTAAAAAAATAGGAGTACCAGACGACATAGCAGAAACAACCATACCATTAGGTTCAAGCTTCCATAAGGATGGTTCTATTATTGGATCTGTATTTAAAATTATGTTTCTAGTATGTTTATTTGGAACCAGTATGACAACAGCAGGAGATATATTTGGAATATTAGGAATTGCCTTATTAGCAAATTTACTAATTACAGCAGTACCAATAGGTGGAGGAACCATATCTGAAATGCTAATTATATCTATGATGGGATATCCTGTAGCAGCATTACCAATATTAACGATTATTGCAACAATCATAGATCCACAGGCTACAATGCTAAATGTAGTAGGAGATACAGTATCTTCTATGATGGTAACAAGAGTGGTTGATGGAAAAGATTGGATGGAAAAAAAGAACGAAACTGCTTAATTTAAAAGAATAAAATATATAAAGCTAAATGATTTATACCATTTAGCTTTATATATATCATTAAGCTTTAGCATTGTGGAACGAAGTGAAACAAAAACCGCTCGCTATGCGAGTGAGATTAAAAACTTAAAGAA
>CALXKD010000060.1 GCA_944388795.1 uncultured Clostridia bacterium | reverse complement strand
TATAGCATGAAAGGAGTTGCTTTGCTACAAAGCTAAAGCTTATGCTACTACCGGCATAGCCGGAAGATTATTTACATTAAAAAAATAACCCAGCGTCCCATTAAATACGCTGGGTTATTTATATCAAAAAAGCAAAGCCTTTCAATTTATGTAAATTTATAATTCTCTTCTTCCCTCTAAAGCTTTGGTTAGAGTAATTTCATCTGTATATTCCAAATCTCCACCTACTGGAATTCCATGAGCAATTCTTGTAACCTTTATTCCTAGTGGTTTTATCAGTTTTGACAAATACATTGCTGTTGCTTCTCCTTCCACTCTTGGATTTGTTGCAAGAATAACCTCCTTTACAGTTCCATCCATTAATCTAGATAGTAATTCTTTTATTTTTATATCATCTGGTCCTACGCCATTCATAGGGGATATAGAACCATGTAAAACATGATATACACCTTTAAATTCATGTGTTTTTTCCATGGCAATTACATCTCTTACATCTTCCACAACACATATTGAGCTCGTATCTCTTTTAGGATTACTACAAATCGGACAAGGATCTGTATCTGAAATATTATAACATTTACTACAATATTTTAGATTCTTTTTTGCTTCTAAAATAGAATTTACAAATTCTTTTGTTTCCTCTTCAGAACTATTTAAGATGTAAAAAGCTAATCTTGCGGCTGTTTTATGTCCAATACTTGGTAATTTTTCAAAACTTTCTATTAATTTTTCTATTGATGGTGAATATAATGACATTTTATACCTCCTATTTGTCACATTTAATAATGCACTTAAAAAGAGATTATTGGAAAACCCTCTAATCCCTTATATATTTTTTACATGAATCCTGGTATATTAAATTTTCCTAACTGATCTGCTTGTGCACTATCTACTTTTCTCAAAGCCTCATTAACACATGTTAAAATTAAGTCCTCTAACATTTCTACATCATCTGGATCAACCACATCTTTTTGGATTTTAATTTCCTTTAAGACCTTTTGTCCAGAAACTTTTACTGATATAGCACCTCCACCTGCTGTTGCCTCAAAATCCTTATTTGCTAATTCTGCTTGAGATTTTTCCATATCCTCTTGCATTTTTTTTGCTTGTTTCATTAAGTTATTCATATTCATTCCGCCAAATCCTCCCATTCCTCCTGGGAATCCACCTCTTTTTGCCATTTTCAATCCTCCTTATTTATTTTATTCTATTACATTAAATGGTATATCTGACTCTTTTGCGATACTCTTAATACTTTTTTCTTCTGTTTGCTCTACATTTCCCGTATTTACAATATATTTTATATTCATTGGTTTTCCTGAAGCCATAGATACTAAATTGGTTAATTCTTTTATATTTTCTTGCTTTTCCAAAATTGTTCTTCCAAATGATGTCAAACCATTGGGAAATTCTATTCCAACTGTCATATCATTGATTTCTTTTGCTTTTGTGTTAATTAAATTGGTATATAATACAATTTTTCCATTTTGCTTTAAGTCATTTACTATTTGTGGCCAATATTCTTCTACCTTATTAGAATATGTTGTTGTCTTATGATTTATTTCTTTACTAGGATTTGTTACTTTTTTTGTCTCCCTTGTTATATTTTGTGTCGTGCTTTTATTTATATCATAGGCCATTTTTATTTCTGTATTTATTTGTGGTCTCATATTATTTGTATTTACACTATGATTTCTTAAATAGTTTTCTATCTTATCTACTCTTTGTTCTATATCTTCAGAATGATTCGTATTTATTTTACTACATAATTTTATAATACCTGCCTGAAAAACAATATTTTTTTGTGTTGAATATTTTATTTCATTTTCTAGTTCTGAGAAATTATATACTAATTGAATTAATCTTTCTTTGTCAGTCATATCTGAAATTTCTTTTATTTTGCTTTTTTCCTCTTCACTATATAATTCCACATGATTTGTTGCCTTATATAATAAAATATCTTTTATATATTTTACAATTTCCCATAACAGGTTGGAAATATCTTTTCCATCTTCCAACACTTGATTTACAGTGATTAATGCTTTATCTACATCATATTTTATAATGGCCTCTACAATTTCATGAACAAATACTGTTTTAGGGATTCCGACTAAATCCTTTATTTTATCTTCATCGATTTTATTTTCTCCATCTTGTATACATCTTTCTAAAATAGATAATGCATCCCTCATTGCACCTTCTGATAATGTAGCAATAATATTCAATGCTTCTTCTGTTATTTCTATATCACTTTCCTTACAAACAATTTCCAAACGCTTTATTATATCTTCATTAGAAATCCTCTTAAAATCAAATCTTTGACATCTAGATAATATTGTTGCTGGTAACTTTTGAGGTTCTGTTGTTGCTAATATGAATTTGACATGTTCTGGTGGCTCTTCTAATGTTTTTAATAAAGCATTAAAAGCTCCTGTTGACAACATATGTACCTCATCTATAATATATACTCTATATTTTGCTTTTGTTGGTAAAAAATTTACTTCTTCTCGTATACTTCTGATGTCTTCTACACTATTATTTGAAGCCGCATCCATTTCAACAATGTCTGTCAAAGAACCTGATATAGCACCTTTACAGATTTCGCATTCATTACATGGCTCTCCGTCTTTAGGGTTCAAACAATTGATAGCTCTTGCTAATATTTTAGCAGCTGATGTTTTTCCTGTTCCTCTTCCTCCATTAAATAAATAGGCATGTCCTACTCTGTTGGCTATAATTTGGTTTTTTAATGTTCTTGTAATATGCTCTTGCCCTACCATTTCTGAAAATGTCAATGGTCTAAATTTTCTATAAAGAGCTGTGTACCCCATTTTATCACATCCTTTATATTTTTTCTATTTAACAGAAAAAAATGGTCCTGATTATTTAATCCCTCTATGGAAAGTATACCACATAAAGATAAACTACTTATTGCTGCTTCCTTCCGGACCTGACAAGGTTCATAGGTCTTTATTGGATACTCTCCATACAAAGATTAAATATCATACCATTCGTATTATATAATGATTTTGATATTTAATCAAGTCTTATCTATTAAATTAATTATGAATCCTCTTGAATATAATATTATCTAAATCTGTAATTTCTGTTGATGCATTTCCATTTTCTACTACATTACCTGTTGGTAATTCTAATTTTATTTCTGCTTGATATTCTTTACCACTTTCCAATTTTATTGTTAAATAAAAAGATAATTTTATTTGTAAATTTTCATTTGCAATATTACATTTTTTAAGTAAATCATTATGATTAATTTCTTCATCATTAGATTTATAATTTGCTACATCATTATTTGAGCATCTGAAGGCAACGATACCTCCTTGATTTGATATTTTTAAATTTTTTAAATCGGATTCTATATCCCCTGTATATTCTATATTTTCTACAATATCTTCGTCTTTGTATTTAAATATTACTTTTTCCTCTTGTGCATCTGGTTTATATAGTTTTATATTTTCTGTATTATCTGCTTCTACCTGTATGTTATCTATATTAACTGATTGAATAACCTCTGTTTTATCATAATTTTCATTTTTATCTATATATAAATAGATATCATTTGCTTGATGTACATTAAATGACCATCTTGTATCTGTTTGCCCATCATCAATGCCCTCTTGAGAGCTAATGATGGCGATTTTGCTTAATTCAAATGGCATATTGGTTTCTCCTTCTACATTATACCTCAATACCAACATTCCTACTATAAATAATATGGCTACAATAATGACCATTATCATGCAAATATGAAAACTTTTTGTTTTGGTTAATTTCTTTAATTTATCAATCATATCTTCCTCCTGATAAATATTGATATATTATACAGTATTTTTTATCTTTCGTCAAACGTTCTGTTTACATTTACGTGCAGTATATTTCTATTTCTTTATTCTTCTTAATTCCTTAAAAAAATCCTTTAAAACTTTTTCACATTCTGTTTTCATTATGCCAGTTTCTACTTCTACTTTATGATTAAATGGATAATCTTCAAATAGATTTAAAACTGAACCCGCTGCACCGGTTTTTTCATCTAGTGTACCTATGTATAGCTTTTTAATTCTTGCATTAATAATTGCGCCTGCACACATGCTACATGGTTCTAATGTCACATACATTTCGCAATCTAATAATCTCCAAGAATCTAGTTTTTTACTTGCTTTTTGTATAGCTATCATTTCTGCATGTTTTGTTGTATCTTTTTTTGTCTCTTTTACATTATGTCCTCTTGCAATAATTTTTCCATCCTTTACAATAACACACCCTACGGGAACTTCTAATTTATCATATGCTTTTTTTGCTTCTTTTAAAGCTTCTCGCATAAATTTTTCTTCCATACTTCCTCCATAATATCATATAAAGCATTTTGTTTTCAAAATGCTTTTTTCTCTTAGTATTTTATGGTGTGCCCAGAGGGACTCGAACCCCCATCGGTCGCTTAGGAGGCGACTGCTCTATCCTGCTGAGCTATAAGCACATATAAGGCTTTTTCCTTGTTTGTTAACGTTTTGAC
>CALXKD010000059.1 GCA_944388795.1 uncultured Clostridia bacterium | reverse complement strand
ACTCTCGAACCAGAAGTTCTTCCTTTATTATTTTCATAAAATCCTAATTTATTTAATAATGCTTTTGCTTCTTCATATGTATAATCTTTTGGTTTAGATTTTAGTCTTTCTATTTCTTTTTCTAATTTACTTATTTTATTATACTCCCTTCTTCTGTATTTAGCAACTATTTTTAGTCGCTTATATTTAAATAATATCTTTACTCTTCTATAAACCCTTTTATACACATATCCCCTTTGTGATTAACACTTATACTAATCTCTCCATTTTCATCAGTTCTAAAAATCTGCATACCGAAATGATTGTAACCTTTCTAAAACAACATTGCTTGGATGTCCAAACATATTATTTTCTCCCACACCAATCACAGCTAATTTACTACCTGTGGCTTTTAAAAATGCTTCTATGGAAGAACTTTTAGAGCCATGATGAGCCACCTTTAAAACTGTTGCTTTTAAAATATCTAACTGATTTTTATATGTATCTAAAATTTTCCTCTCCGCTATTTCTTCTATATCTCCTGTAAACAACATACTAAAGTCTTTATATTGTAATTTCATAACCATGGCATTATTGTTTAATATATTTTCTTCTATTTGTTTTTCAATTGGCCATAAAATATGAAATGTAATGGTATCCATTACTATTTTGTCTCCTGCCTTTAGGAGTTGTACAGTTATGTTTTTTTGTTTAACAATTTTTAGAAATTTTTCATAATTTTCACTTCTCTCTCCTTGCTTTGTTATATATATTTTTCCTACCTTTAATTCTTCTAATACTGATAATATCCCACCTATATGATCTTGATCAAAATGAGAAATAAATAGATAATCTATTTTCCTATAACCCTTATCTAAAATATATGGAATTAACGTATCTTTTCCTACATCATAAGAATTTGATGTACTTCCTCCTCCATCAATTAAAATTGTTTTATCCATAGGTGTAACAATAAAGGTACAATCTCCTTGTCCTACATCTAAGAAATGAATTTCTAAATCCTTTGGAAATTGATTAATCCCTATTAAAACAATTATTAGAAAAATTATCTTATATATTTTCCTTTTCTTTTTCTTTTTTTCATATAATTTATATTTCATAAGTGCGATTAGATTTTTTACTCTTCTTTGCGTACCATTCACATGTTTACTCGTATATATCACATATATTTGATTACTTACTAAGACTATTATGTAATAGATTGTGATAAATAAAATACTTGGTGTAGCTACATATATTTTTGAAAAAGGAAATTTTGCTAAATTTGATATTTGAATAAGACCTTCAATCCCTAGAGATAAAAAAATAGAAATACATTTTGAAATTTCTAAACTTATACATGACATAATAACAAAAATAACAGATAAAAACATAATTGGTCCAATAATACTGCTTACTAAAATATTGGTTATGATAAAATATATTCCAATCATATTAAAATGATATAACATAACTGGAAGTATCATAATCTGTGCAGATATGGTAACAGATAGCATTTCTTTTAAGGCATTTACTATTTTTGATATAAGCTTACTTTGTTTTATTCTTACATTATCTTTTAAAAATTTTAACTCATCCAAAAAATGTTTTATATTTTTATAAAATACAATAATGCCTATTGTACCTAGATAAGATAATTGTAACCCTATTCCGTGTAATTGCATATGGATTTTCTATTAATATGATGATAAGAGAAAATGCAATGGAACACCATATATCTTTTTTTCTATAAAGCAAAAATGCTACTATACTCATTATGCCCATTATTCCGGCTCTAACAATAGAACTTGTTAAACCTGTTAAACTCATATAAAATAATAAGCCTAAAATGGTTAAATATTTTGTTTTTCGTTTTCCGAATATTTTTTTGAATCCAAATTCTATGCCAATTGCAATATATACAATATGTGTTCCTGATACTGCTAAGATATGAGAAATATTTGCAATTTGGAAATTTTCCATTAAATTCTCTTCTAGATCGGTTATATCTCCTAAAACCAATCCCTTCACAATTTGACTATGCGTAGGACTTAATGTATTCTCTATATTTCTTCCTATACATAGCTTTATATCATGTATATATTTTTCTAATTTACTTGTATTATTAGAAGAAATCTTTTGTATATTTTCTACATCTACAGTTCCATATATATGTATTGATTTTAAATATAACTGATAATGAAAACCTCCATAATTTCTCTGCTCACTTCCTTTCGAAAATGTTCCTTCCAAAATAACGCTATCACCATATTTTATATCTATATCTTTTTTTACACTTATATAAATTCGTGTATGTTTATAGTTTTCTAAATCATTTACGGTTAAAATGTTTACTTGATATCTATTTGTATATTCTCTTTCCTCCTTGTTACTAACTATGACACCTTCTACCCTTATATTTTCTTCTTGATATAAATGTTCATATCTATATTCTTGAAATTGGAGAATTGTATTTGAAATCATAGAACTAACCAAAAATACAATAATAACTTTACGATTAAAAATTATTTTGATATATCTAAAATATCTATGAATTGAAAATAATCGAAATCTGTTTTCTTTTTTCGATTTTCCTTTTAAAATCTGTTTTAAAAAATATATTAGCATTATAAGGATATAGAAAAGGACTATACTAATTTTAAAGTATAGCCCCCATATAATTCCTACTATATATCCTATAACAATAATTACAATTGGTCGTTTAATTTCTTATCGCCTCCATTGCTATTACACAATTCTTCTTGCCCCATAATAATTATTATTATAATATCCTGTACTTAGAGAATCTATTCTAACACCTGTTGATGGTGTAGATGCATGAATAATTTGTCCGCCACCTATATATATTGCAACATGTGTTATACTTGATTTTCCAAACATAACTAAATCTCCTGGTTGTAAATTTGCTCTACTAACTGCAACACCATTACCATATTGTCCTGCTGATGTTCTACTTAAAGTAATTCCATGTTGTTTAAATACATAAGATGTAAATCCTGAACAGTCAAATCCTGTACTTGGTGAACTACCACCATATACATATTTATAACCTAAATACTGTTTTGCTGTTGCAACAATTGCTGAACCATTTCCTGATGCTGGCACATTTGTTGTTGCTACTTCTGTTGTTGTTTTGTTTGTTTTTGTACTACTTGATTTTCTAGATGTTGTTTGACTTCTAGAAGTTTCCTTTTTTGTATCTGATAATAATGAAGATGAAATATATCCGTCTACATTATTTACTTTCACCTTACTCCATCCGTTTTCTTCTCTATAAACTTGAACTTCTGTGTTTAAAGCAACAGTTGTTACTATTGCACTAGATGTATTTGCTTCTTGTCTTACATTTACAGTTGTAGAATTGATATATTGTGTTTTGATTGGTGTTTCTTCAGCTGGTTGCTCTTGTTGTTCTTCTTGTTGCTCTTCAACTTTTTCAGGTTCATTTGTTTTTAGCTTATCTTTTCTTAACCAACCTTTTGTTGTTTGTGCTTCAACACATACCCATCCATTCATGATTTCTGTAACTGTAACAGTTTCATCTGTCTTTAATTCTATAACATCTGTTGCATTAATTGATGGTACTAATTTCAATTTTGTATTCTCTGAAATTTTATAGGTTTCCCCTATTTTTATTTCTTCTGTGTTTTCTGTTGTATCTCCTGTTGATACCTGATTTTCTTCTGTTGTATTTTCACTTACTTGATTGTTTTCTTCTGTAGCTTCTGGATTTGAATTTACGGTAACTAATTCTTTACTTAAATATCCTGTTATTCTATTATATCTAACTTGATACCAGTCACCCTCTTCTCCCAATATTTCAACTTCTTGATTCAAAGAAATTTGTTCTAAGATTGTACTCTCAGCGTCTGCTGTCTCTCTTAAATTAGCAACATCCACATTAACAATTCCTGTATTTGCTGCCAAACTGATATTTATAAAAAGCAAACTTGCTAAAGATATGATTGCCATGATGAAAATGCTTTTTATATTCATTTTACTCTTCATTGTAATCCTTCTCCTTAAAATATTTTATATTTTTAAAAAAGTAGTACCGAAACAGTATACTATAAATCTAAAAAAAAGTCAAATTTTTGACTTTCTTCTAGATTTTTCCATTTTTATTCATATTTATACAATTTGATTTTTTAGCATCAGTTTGACCATATGATAGATAAATCTCTGTTTTTCAAGATTGCATTTTATAATTAATTCATATAAATCTTTATCCATATATCTTATTATATTTTCATTTTTCTCATTTAGAACATCATATATAGAAATATTTAAAAAATCACAAATTGTTATAAATTTTTCTAATTCTATATCTATTTTACCATTTTCTAAATTACTTATATCTTTTATTGATATTCCTAAATCCTCAGCCATTTGTTTTTTTGTTATTTTATTTTGAATTCTTGTTTCTTGCATTCTTTTACCAATATTAGAAAAATCTAAATTCATACTATCACTTCTCCTTTATTGGTAAATATAACACTATAAGTTTTATTTGTCAATATATTTTTACATATTAGTAAAAATATTAATTTTCTATACTCTTAAAAGCATATACATTGTTCACAATCTTATCATAAGGAGCTGGATTTTCTAATTCTCCTGCCAATGTCATTACTTCTTGAAGTCTCTGAAAGCTTTCTTCTTCTAATACTGGGGTTTCATTCCATGCATCTATATCTTTATATGTTTGGATTGCTTCTGTTAACATTTCAACACTTGTATCTGGGAAAAAATCTTGTATCACTTTTGCAATTTCTTCCGCAGTATGTTCTTTTACCCATGTTTGCCCTTCATAAATAGCATCTGTAAAGTTTTGAATAATTTCTTCATTTGCTTCAATATAACTTTTTTTCGCAAAATATGCTGTATATGGTATTTCTCCTGCCTCTTCTCCAACTGATGCCACCACATATCCTTTTCCTTCTTGTTCTGTTAAAGACGCTGTTGGCTCAAATAATGTTACATAATCCGCATTTCCAGCAGTAAAAGCACCTGCCATTAAATCAAATTTAATACTATCATCTAAAACGACATCTGTTTCTGGGTTAATGCCATTCTTTTTTAATACATATTCTAATGTCATATATGGCACACCACCTTTTCTTCCTGGTATAACTGTTTTTCCTTTTAAATTTTCCCAACTAAAATTTTCTTCATCAGTTCTAGATACTAGCAAAGAGCCATCCTTTTTGGTTAATTGTGCAAATACCTCTGTATAATCTTCTTTTCCTTCATTATATACATATATTGAAGCTTCTGGTCCAGCAAATCCAATTTGTACTTGGTTTGCTAAAACACTTGTCATGACAGCATCTGCCCCTTGCCCAGTTGATAATTCTATTTTTAATCCTCTTTCTTCAAAATATCCATTATTGATTGCTACATATTGTGGTGCATAAAAAACTGAACGAGTTACTTCACTAACATTAATGGTTTGTAAAGTATTTCTATTGTCTTTCGTTTGATTTTTTGTAATAATAACAGCAATAACAATTACAATTACTAGAATAACTACTACTAGTAAAATTTTTCTTTTTTTATTCATTTCACACCTCCCTTTTTTTCTTCTTATATTTTATGTTTATTATAAGGATGTGTGAAATTTACTTTTATAAATTTATTTTATTATATCATTTAAATTACCTCATAATATAAAAAAAGAATTACTACATTATATAGCAATTCTTCTGTCTTTTTATCTTTCTTGGTCTTCTTTTAATAATTCAATATTTTCATTATGTTCTGAAGTGAACCCAAATTATTAGACAAAATTAAGTTTAATAAGGAGGGTTCATTTTATGTCTAAATATACAAGTGAAT
>CALXKD010000058.1 GCA_944388795.1 uncultured Clostridia bacterium | reverse complement strand
TTCTGGTATTCTGTTTGTTACATCTTCATCATCTACTTTTGTGATGAATTTTCTTAACGCTAAATCAAATTCTTGTAGCATAATGTTATCATAATCTTCATCATCTTCATATTTTACCCAATTGTCTGTACTAGAATCTCTATCATCAACTGGATCTCCATTACTATCTGCATCTTCTGTAATAGCTGCTTCATTTCTAATAATTCCAATACTTGGATCTTCTGCTGCTACCTTAAAGATAACAGATATTTCTTTATAATCTGGATTTTTATTTGTTTCTGTATCAGAATAAGGACTATTTGGATCAAATGCTTTTATTAAGTTAGCTCCTGGTGTTGTAATCTCTTCTCCTTTTCCTTTTCCTAGATAATCTGTTGAAATTTTTGTAGAATCACCTTCTACATAAGTCCATCCCATTGAAGTATTAAATTCTACAGCTGCTAATTCATCTTCATCTGTAATTGGATTCATATTGGCATCTACATCTGCACCTAAAAATTCTAATCCTTCTGGAATATCTTCTGTGATTTCTTCTACATATCCATCTATACTTCCTTCATTATATACTCTAAATGTATATGTAACTAAATCTCCTGCACTTACTGAAATAGGCTCTTTGTTCATTTGATAATCTGCTGTTGTTTGACTTCCATTTGCTAGATTTGTAATATCTACTCCTAACAATCTTTCTGGTACCTTTTCTCCATTTACTTCAGTAATTCTTTTAATCAATTTTAAATCAAATTCATTTTTTTCAACAATTAATTTTTCAAAGTCATCATCATCTTGTTCACCTTTATAGAAATAATCTGAATCTGTTAAATCATCTTTATTTTCTGTATTTCCTTTATAGTTTTTCATATTATCTTTATTAACATTTGGTGCTGTTCCTGGTTCTGAATCTCTATCTTCTCCTACTTCATCTGTTATGACATTTCCATATTCATCTATCTCTTCTGATATCCATGCCACATTTGTTAATACTTTTCCATTTTCACTTGTATCAACAATGCATTCTATTTCTATTGTTTCTGAATCTAAATTTCCTTTTGTATATGCTGCTAAATTTTCTGTATTATTTTCATCTCTTGTAATTGTTACTCTATTCGTTGCTTCATCATATGTTGCTGTAAATCCTTGTGTATTGATTTTTGAATATCTTAATCCTGTTGGTAATTGGTCTATGATTTCTGTTGCTCTTCCAGCTAATTCACCTTCATTATATATTGTGATATTATATGTGACTGTATCTCCCTCTTCTACCATAATTGGATCTTTTCTATGATTATATGTTGCTGTTGTTCCACTTTCTAATGTACTTTCATCTATTACTGGCACTCTACTGTTAGCTACTTCTTCTCCATTTACTTTTGTTATGTATTTTCTTAAGCTTAAGTCAAATTCTTGTGGTATTCTTTCTACCTTCATTAATGGTTGTGCCATTCCATTTTCTGTTGAGGCATATAGTGTTAATTTATTTCTATGTCTTACATTACTATCTGCATATTGACTTGCATTTTCTTTTGCCTCATCTATTAAATATTTGTATAACAATTCTGCTTGGTCTTGTCTTGCTTTTCCTGCCCCTGAATTGATTTCTACTCCTGTTGGATTATAACTTGTTAAATTTGCATATTCTGATCCATCTGTTGTATACCATAACCATGATGTATTATTATATTTATCATATTTTCCTTCTTCTTCTCCATAGTTTGTAAAATACCACATAGCTGCTTGTTGTATCGCTTCTATCTCATCATCTGTTATGTAATATTCCTCACTTGGATATTGCTCTTGATAAATTCCTGCTGCTTCTATCAATTGTGCTTTTTCTGCCTCTGTTGATTCTCCTGGGATATAGATTAGATTTGCTAATGCTAATAACTCGTTATAATGTCCTCCATTTACTAATCCATTTAATACTTCATTTTGTGCAGCAATTGCTTCTCTTTCTGTATACATATCAAATTGCACATCATATTCTTGTGTTCCTCTTATACCATCGCCTTCAGTAAATCCTACTCCAGCCTTTACACAATATACATTTGCTTCTGTTGGATCATTTGTGTTTGCTCCACTATATTGCACAATATTCCATATCTTTGCTGCTGGTCCTGTTGTTCCATTTACACCTGGATCTCCTATAGAATATCCCATTCCACTTTCTCTTAGTTCAGTAATTCCAAAATATAGTGGTGGATTTAAACTAGCCGCATTGACAATACTTGGTAACATCGCTAAGCATATGATTAGCAATAATCCGATTAAATTTCTAAGAACTTTTTTGTTATTCATAGATATCTCTCCTTATTTTTATTACACTGTATTTATATTTTACATCTTTTTTTAATTAAGTCAATAACATTTTTTTCTTGTTTTTAGACATATACATATATATAAAGAAAACCACTAGGGATACACCTTTTTGGTATACCCATGAAATTTTTTTACATACATTACAATTATATTACATTTTTGTTATAAATTCAAGCTTTTATGTTAATTTGCTCGTCTTTTTACTTATTTCCCTAGTATTTTATTCATCTTGCATTTTCTAGTTATATTCTAAAAACACATTCATAAAATAAATAGAGGGTATATTTATGAAATTTTTCTATTATTTTTACAAAATTATCTTTATATTTTTCTGTATATTATGTCTTTCTAATTATGTTTTTGCAGATGATATTTATCCTTTAGAAGATAATTTTGATATGTCTGAGATTTTAAATGATATAGAAGCAATTGAAACAGATAGTCAGATTTCTGATTTTCCAACAATTAATTCTAGAGCCTATGTTGTTATTGATAGAAAATCAAATACCATATTAGTTGGAAAAAATGAAAATCAAAAGAAAAAAATGGCTTCCACCACAAAAATTATGACAGCCTTAATTGTTTTAGAAAATACCGACTTGTCAGATATGGTTGAAATTTCTAAAAAGGCCGCTAATACAGGTGGTTCTAGATTAGGTCTAAAAACTGGTGATAAAATAACTGTTTCTGATTTATTATATGGTTTAATGCTACGTTCTGGAAATGATGCAGCAGTAGCACTAGCCGAATATGTTTCAGGCTCCATTAGTAATTTTGCTGTATTAATGAACAACAAAGCATTAGAATTAGGTCTATCTAGTACTCATTTTGTTACACCTCATGGATTAGATGAAGATGAACATTATACCACAGCTTATGAATTAGCTGTTCTTTCGAATTATGCCATGAATAATGAAATTTTTTCTAAAATTGTTGGAACAAAAAATTACACCATTACCATTAATGGATATCCTAAATCTCTCACTAACACCAATGAACTATTAGGTGCTTTAAATGGTGTATACGGTATAAAGACAGGGTTTACCAATGGGGCTAATCGTTGTTTAGTAACTTGCTGCAAAAGAGGCGAAATGGATATTATTTGTGTGGTTTTAGGGGCTGATACAAAAAAATTTAGAACAACAGATAGTATCAAACTAATAGAATATTCATTTAATCATTTTACTTATGTGAATATCGAAGACATTATTTCTAATTATTTTAAAACATGGAAAGAAGCCAATATACATTCTTTTATCATCAATAAAGGAACAACAAATTATTTAGACTTAAAATATGAGGATATAAAATATTCAACTATTCCTATCAGAAATGATTTAACTAACAAATTCGAAGTATTTATAGAATATAATCCTATTTTAAATGCACCTGTGTCTGAAGGTGCTTCTGTTGGAACATTATTTTTACAATTAGAAGATAAAACGATTTATTCTGGTAATATTTGTATTACTTCAGAAATTAAAAAGAAAAACATTCTAGATTATGTATATCATTTTTACACAAATTTTTCTGAAATATTTAATACAATTCGTTTTGTATAAAAAAAATAGAGAAACCATTTCTCTATTTTTTATTTTACGTTTTCTTTTATGTATTCAACTACATCTCCGACTGTTACAACTTTTTCTGCATCACTATCTGGAATTTCTATATCAAATTCTTCTTCTAGTGCCATTACTAATTCAACAATATCTAATGAATCAGCTCCTAAATCATCTATAAAAGATGCTTCCATTGTAACTGCGTTTTCAGCTACACCTAATTGTTCTACAATTATCCCTTTTACTTTCTCTAAAACTTCTTCTGAACTCATCTTCCCGAGTTCACCTCCTCTCAAGTTTTGCAAATGATTTATCCATTTGATATTTTTGCTACTATATTTTCATTTATATTATATGTTTCTATATTTGTCAAGTAAATTTTATAAATATTTTATATTTTATACTATCAAGTCAATAAAATCTTTACTTTTCTTCACTTTTCTCTTTACTATTTGTCTTTTGAAATTCCTCGATCATTCTATCTACAGCTTTATTTTCAACAAATTTTTCAGCTTGAATAATGGTATATTCAAATAATAATGCATCACTACTTCCATGAGCCTTAACCACTGGTTTTTTTACACCTAAAAATAGTGCTCCTCCATAAGATTTATAATCCATTGTTTTGCTAAATCTTTTAATAGCTGGTAATGCAGGAATTGCTGCTATTTTTGTCAATAAATTTTTTGTTAAACTTTCTGTTAGTGTTCTTTTAACAAATTTTCCTAAGCCCTCTGTTGTTTTCAAAAATACATTTCCTGTAAATCCATCTGTTACAATCGCATCTATTTTTCCAGAAAAAGCATCTCTTCCTTCTACATTTCCTACAAAATTAATATTTAATTCTTCTGATTTTTCCTTTAATAGGTTATAGCTTTCTTTTACCAATTCATTTCCTTTTGTTTCTTCTGTTCCAATATTTAATAAACCAATTGCTGGATTTTCTATACCATATGTATTTCTTAAATATATACTAGACATTTGTGCAAATTGTAATAAATTGATTGGTTTGCAATTTGTATTAGAACCTGCATCAATTAATAATAATTGACTTTTATATGCTGGTAATATTCCTGCTAATGCTGGTCTATCAATACCTTTAATTCTTCCTACTAATAATGTTGCACCTGTCAATAATGCTCCAGAATTTCCTGCTGATATAAACACATCTCCTTCATCCTCTTTTAGCATTTTAAATCCAACCACCATAGATGAATCTTTTTTGTGCTTAATTGCAACTGTTGGTGTATCACACATCTCTATTGTTTCTGTTGCATTTCTTATTTTTAACCTATCAGATATTTCCTCAATTTCTTTTCCATAAAATTCTTTTACTTTACTTCTGATAACTTCTTCTTTTCCTACCAATACAACTTCTGCTTTTACTTTATTGATAGCATTTACTGCTCCTTTTATATTGGCATCTGGTGCATTATCTCCACCCATGGCATCTAATATGATTTTCACTTTTGATTCCTCCAAATCGTACTTATTTCATTATATCATTAACAGTAATATTTTATTATTGTTTTTAGAAAAAAGCAAGTATTTTCTGATAATTCATTTTATTCTTAAATAACATTACTGAAAATAGCATACCCAGGCACATAAAATGATATGTGACTGGGCTTTAACTTCCTATATTATAATAAAATATTTACTACTATAAAAACAATTCCTGCTAACAATATAATTATTCCGTTTCTTTTTGCTCTTTTTATCTCTCCTTCAGAATTTTGTAATTCCTTTTTTACTGCCTTTTGAGGCATTATACACATAAATCCGCCTAATAAAATAAATATTACTCCTAAAATATAAGGTATCATCACTAACATCTCCTTTCATCAATAACAGTATATCTTTATTCATAACAATAGTCAATAACATTTTATTAAAATAGAAAAAACACAGAAATATATTCTATCTCTGTGTTTTTAATAAACTATGCTAATATATCAGAAACAACTCCTGAACCAACTGTTCTACCACCTTCACGGATAGCAAATCTTAATCCTTTTTCAATAGCGATAGGTGTAATTAATTCGATTGTCATTGATACGTTATCTCCTGGCATAACCATTTCTGTTCCAGCAGGTAA
>CALXKD010000057.1 GCA_944388795.1 uncultured Clostridia bacterium | reverse complement strand
ATAATCCTTGCTATTCAACATGTTTTTGCTATGTTTGGAGCAACCATTTTAGTTCCTATCATGGTAAATACAGCAGCTGGTGAAACAGTTCTTACTATTCCAGTAGCTTTGGTAACATCAGGAATTGGAACACTAATTTACATCTTATGTACAAAAGGAAGATCACCTGTATATTTAGGAAGCTCTTTTGCATTTATTGCACCACTAGCAGCAGCTTATGTAAAAGGTGGTATTTCAGGTGCCATGGTTGGTGTTATGGCAGTAGGTCTTGTTTATGTCATTTTTGCAACTATTATTCATTTTATAGGTAAAAAATGGATAGACAAATTATTACCACCAGTTGTTATTGGGCCAATGATTATGATCATCGGATTAAGTTTAGCACCAAGTGCAATTTCTCAAGTAGGATTAGGAACTGGAACACAAATTGATTGGAGATGTATTGCAGTTGCTTTAATTACCTTTTTAACAACAGCAATTGTAATGGTTAGAGGAAAGGGATTTTTAAAAATTATTCCATTTCTAGTTGGAATTGTTGTTGGTTATATTTCAGCAATCTGTTTTGGATTGGTTGATTTTGCACCAGTATTAGAAGCTAGCTTCTTTAGTATGCCAAGCTTTGTAGTCCCATTTTTAAACTATACACCTAACTTTTCAGCATTATTAACGATTGTACCAATTTCTTTGGTAACAATAGCTGAACATATAGGTGACCACACAGCACTAAGTACAATTATTGGAAAGAATTTATTAAAAGATCCAGGATTAGATAAAACTTTATTGGGTGATGGTTTAGCAACATTTGTTGCAGGATTTTTAGGAGGACCAGCGAATACAACTTATGGTGAAAATACATCTGTTGTAGGAATGACAAAAGTAGCATCTGTATGGGTTATTGGATTAGCAGCAGTCATTGCTATTTGTTTAGGATTTTTAGGAAAATTCACTGCTTTAGTATCAACGATTCCTGATGCTGTTTTAGGTGGTGTATCTTTACTATTATATGGATTTATTTCTGTCAATGGTTTAAAAGTATTAATAGAGAATAAAATCGACTTTGGAAAATCTAAAAATATTGTGGTTGCATCTACGATGTTAGTACTAGGATTAGGAGGAGCAGCTATCTCAATTATTCATGGAGATTTATCTGTAACCATTTCAGGAATGAGTTTAGCAGCCATTATTGGTATTTTATTAAATTTATTATTACCTGATGAAAAAGAAGAAAATGATGAAAACCCAAAAAAAGAAAATAAGCAAGAAATTGAATATAAAAGTGAGGCAAATACAATGGAAGAAATAAAAAATAATGAAACAAATCAAGTAACTGTATTAAATAATCCTTTAGTAGAACATAAATTATCTATTATTCGAAATAAAAATACAGGAACAAAAGAATTTAGAGAAATTATAGGGGAGATAGCAACACTATTATGCTATCATGCATTAGAAGATGCAAAATTAAAAGAAACAGAAATTGAAACACCAATATGCAAAATGAAGGCTAAAGTTTTAGATGAAGATAATTATGCTTTTGTGCCAATCTTAAGAGCTGGAACAGGTATGTTAGATGGATTGTTAAAAATTGTACCAAATGCAAAAATTGGACATATTGGACTATATAGAAATGAAGAAACTCTAGAACCTGTGCAATATTATTATAAAATGCCAAAAGATATTGCAAAAAGAGAAGCTATTATTTTAGATCCAATGCTTGCAACTGGAGGCTCTGCAGCAGATACAATTCAAATGCTAAAAAAAGATGGTGTTAAGAAGATTAAATTCTTATGTATTTTATCTGCACCAGAGGGAATTGAAAGGTTAAAAAAAGAACATCCAGATGTGAAAATTTATACAGCATGTATTGATGAAAAATTAAACGATAAAGGATATATTGTACCAGGACTAGGAGATGCAGGAGACAGAATATTTGGAACAAAATAAGAAATGTTATATATAATTTAAAATCCTATATACAAAAAAGAGACAATTAGAAATATGCCTAATTGTCTCTTTAACATGTTATTTGTTGTTGTTATTTTGTCTTTCATTATTATTTTTGTTTTGGTTATTTGAGTTATTATTATTTTTGTTTTCTTTATTTTTCTTACTCATATAAAAGCACCTCCTCAAGTACTAATCATATTTTGTACCATATACAAAAAAATATTCACGATTATTTGTTTTTTTTATATAATTGATATATAATACCGAATATAAAGATAATTAATATGTAAAATAAAAATAATATTAAATATTATTAAAATTTTGGGAGGATTGACAAATGAGTTATAACAATGAAAAATTAAATGAATTTAATGATTACATAAGATATAGAAAAGTAGCCATAATAGGATTAGGGGTAAGTAATATACCACTTTTAGATTATTTATACAATAAAAAAGCAAATGTAACTATATTTGATGAAAGAGAATATAATCAAATTCCTAGAGATATTGTTGAAAAAATTACCAATTATGGATTTATGATACATTTTGGGAAGGATTGTTTGCAACACTTAAAAAATTTCAATGTCATTTTTCGTTCTCCTAGTTGTTTACCAACGAAACCAGAATTAGTAGAAGAAGCAAATAGAGGTGCGTTAGTAACAACAGAAGTCGAATTATTAATGCAAATGTGTCCAGCAAAAGTGATTGGTGTAACTGGAAGTGATGGTAAAACAACAACAACAAGTTTAATCAATAGTATTTTGCAAAAAGCAGGATATAAAACATTTTTAGGTGGCAACATAGGAACACCATTATTTACCAGACTATCAGAAATTACACCAGAAGATATAGTAGTTTTAGAATTAAGTAGTTTTCAATTAATGGGAATGGAAGTCAGTCCACAAATCGCTGTTATTACTAATATAACACCAAATCATTTAAATATTCATAAAGATTATCAAGAATATATAGATGCTAAGAAAAACATTTTTAAATATCAAGATGAAAATGGAATTTTGGTTTTAAATTATGATAATGAAATTACTAAAGAATGTGCGAAAGAAGCAAATGGAAAAGTAATTTTCTTTAGCAGTCAAACCAAATTAGACAATGGATATATTGTTGATGAGGATGTCATAAAAGAATGTGATGATAAGGTGAGAAAGCATATTTTAAATACAGATGATGTCATTTTAAGAGGAAATCATAATTATCAAAATATTGCAACCGCCATTGCTGCAACAGCAAGTTTAGTTGATATAGAAACTGCTGTCAAAGCAATAAAAGAATTTAGACCAGTAGAACATAGAATTGAATTTGTAGAAGAAATTGATGGGGTAAAATGGTATAATGATTCTGCAAGTTCATCACCTTCTAGAACTTTATCAGGTATAAATGCCTTTAAAGAGAAGATTGTTTTAATTGCTGGTGGATATGATAAAAATTTAGATTATGCACCACTTGCTAAGCCAATCGTTGATAAAGTAAAAACATTAATTTTAATTGGTCAAACAGCAAGAAAAATTTATGAAGTGGTAAAATCTGAATTAGAAAAAGAAAACAAAGATTTAGATATTTATATGTGTGAAACTCTAGAAGAAACCATTTCTATTGCTAGAAAGAATGCCAATAGTGGAGATGTTGTTCTATTTTCTCCTGCCAGTGCAAGTTTTGATATGTTTAAAAACTTTGCAGATAGGGGAAATCAATTTAAGAATTTAGTAAGAAATTTAAAGTAAAAAATATATAGAAAAAATATAATTGCACGGGAACCATATTTCAGGTTCCCGTTTTCTACCGGATACTATTCATTGTAAAGAAAACTTTCAGCTTCTTTTACAATTCTCCTTTCTCTAGAACTCAATTCTATCAAAGTCCTAGAAATAAAGAGAATTTGGTTAGCCAGTTGCAGTTTCCTTAAAATAGGCAGATTATCAGCCCATTCTTCGAAAATTATTTTAACTTCATCTATCATGTGGCACCTCCTATAAATAGTAACCTTTAAGCATCAATTTAATTATACCACAAAATCACGAAAAAGTTAAATTTTATGCACCTTTTAATAGTTATCAACATATCTTGTATAAAATAAATAAGGAGGAATTGAAATGTATGATAACCAATATGAAGAGTACATAAGAAGCGTTTTAGGATATCCAAGTACAACAAATATGAATCAAAATCAAATGTATCAAAATGAATATCCAAATCCATCTCAAATAAACATGAGAAACGATTTAGAGGAATGTTATCCTGAGATATATAAAATTATATATCCAATGGTTAAAAAAGCCTGTGATGGCAATATGGGAGCAAATAGCAGAGAAGAAATCGAACGAATGACAGATGAAATTTATTCAGCCTTAGAAGATAGTAATCAAATTAATGTCAATATTAATCTAGGAAATACAGTTTCTACAACAAACATGAATAGAACGCAAAACAGAACCGAAATATCAAAAGAAGAATTTCAAAAGAAAAATTCTGAAAAGCAAGAAGTAGAAAATAGAAATATAGAAACAGAAAGTAGAATAAGCCCTAGAAATAATAATTTAAGAGATTTGATAAAAATATTATTAATCAGAGAATTATTAAGAAGACGCCATAATCATTTTCCACCAAGGCCACCACATAATCCACGTCCACCAATGAGACCACCAATCATGCCTAGAAACTATCAACCGTTATATGATATTTATGAATATTAAAATGATTTAAAAATGAAATTTTTACCAATTTTTCAAAATTAACTTTGAATAGAAATTCAAAAAATGCAAAAAATAAATAAGAGAAATTTTGAAAGGTGGTAAGAAAAATGAAAGTAAAAGATTGTATGTGTACTGATGTTTGCTGTGTAAAACCAGAAACAACCATTAGCGATGTTGCTAAACTAATGAGTCAAAACCATATCGGTTCAATCCCTGTTTGTGATAATCATAATTGTTTATGTGGTATTGTTACAGATAGAGATATCATATTAAGAACGATTGCTTGTGATAAAGATGTAAAATCAACACCTGTCAGTGATATCATGTCAACAAATGTATGTACTTGTGAAGAAGATGAAGATATGGCAAATGCGGAAAATAAAATGGGAACAAACAAAGTAAGAAGATTACCTGTTTGTGATAGTCATAAAAAAGTAATTGGTATATTAACATTAGGAGATATTGCACAAAATAGAGCAAAATTGGATGATAAAGAAATTTGTATTACATTCGAAGATGTTTGTGATTGTGATACAAATAAAAATGCAGAATAATAAAATATAAAGTTTTTATATAGAAACAGTAGAATGATTTTATATTCTACTGTTTTTGTTTTTTATTTCGTATATAAAATTTTATGATACATATAATAAATAATGAAACCAATTTTATAATTCATTTAATATTAAAATAAAAAATATAAGAGGAGGGGAGAGATGATTATAAATATACCATATTGGACAAGAGTATTAAAAAATATCATATATGTTGCATTATTGATAATAGGCTTGTATATAGCATTAAAGTTATCCATTTTTTATATGCCTTTTTTAGTAGCATTTATTATTTCTCTAATTATAGAACCTCTTATAAAATTTATTATGAAAAAAACAAAATTAACTAGAAGGACTAGCTCTATTATTATCTTTCTAATTGTTTCTATTACAATTCTAGGAATATTAGCCTGGATAATCATTACATTATTTTCAGAATCCTCAAGTTTACTTCAAGGATTGAATGATTATGTAGATAAAGCATCTGATCAACTCCAAGGATTTATTGAACAATTTGATTTTGATAAAATCAGGTTATCAGATGAAATATTAACCATTGTTCAAGAATCAAGTGGTGATTTTTTGCAAACCATATCTAACTGGTTAAGAAATGCCTTAAATGGTTTAATTAATGTAGTTACGAAAATACCTGAAATTGCAATTTGTGTAGGTATAACTATATTAGCTTTATATTTTATATGTGTTGATAAGATATATATTTTAGATCAAATAGAATATCATTTGCCAAAAGTATGGGTAAAAAGATTAAGTACACATTTAAAAGATTTAATTCAGACATTAGGCGGATATTTAAAAGCAGAAGTAACTTTGATTTTAGTTTCATTTATTATTTCTTTAGTAGGATTATATATATTATCTTTTTTGAAATTTAATATACAATATCCTTTATTAATGGCATTGTTTATTGGTTTTGTAGATGCTCTTCCTATTTTAGGTTCTGGAACAGTTATGATACCTTGGGCTATTATTTCTGCACTAAATGGTGATTTATCTTTGGGAATTGCTATTCTTACTTTATTTATTATCATGTCTGTTGTCAGACAATTTTTAGAACCAAAATTAGTTAGTAAAAATATTGGTGTTCATCCTATATTTACATTAATTGCTATGTATACTGGATTTAAAATAACAGGTGTTATTGGTTTGTTATTAGGTCCAATTGCTTTAATTATTATAAAAAATATATTTGCTAATTTAATTGATAGAGGTGTATTCAAAACAATTTTTGATAAATCATAACCACCAGTAAAACTGGTGGTTTGCTCTTAGCCTAGAAGGCTTTTGTACTGGCACTTCTGGGCTTAAGC
>CALXKD010000056.1 GCA_944388795.1 uncultured Clostridia bacterium | reverse complement strand
CAAAAAGGAGGAATTTTTTTACTCATAGCTAGAAGCTTTTAGAACCCCCTGTAAAACAGGGGGTTTTCATTATCCAAAAAAAGTGCCACAACTGGTTTCCCCATTGTGGCACTTTTATATTTTACATATCATCATCATTATTTTCTTCTTTATTTTGTTTCTTATCGTCGTTATTTTGAGTTGCTTGTTTTTTATCCTCCTGTTGTTCTTTCTCTGGCACTTCATCACATCCATGGCAACCTGAACAACTTCCATTACAATCTGAATCTTCTTCTATATCTCCTGACCAATCTAATTCTATAATATTATTACATACTGGACATTCTACTTCAGTTTTATCTTCATCCACATCTATCACAAATTGATTATCACAATATGGACAAATAATTTCAAAATCAAAACCTTCATCTGCATATATGTCTTTTTCAATATTATCAATAATTTGTTGCATTTTACTCATCTTGTCATCAATTTCTTTTTGCTTTTGCTCTATTTCATTCATTTTCTGTGTTTTGTAGTCTACAAGCATATCCATTTCATCAATTACTTTATCAACAAACATTGAAAATCTAACTTTTACATATTCTAAATCTTCTTTGTTTTTTAAATTTTTTTCAATATCTTTTAAAAAGTTATTATATTCTTCTCTTAGTTTAGCCATTAAGATTCACCTTTCTATACTCTTTCCATATATTCGCCTGTTCTAGTATCTATTCTTAAAATATCCCCAATTTCAACGAATAATGGTACTTGAATTTCTAAACCTGTCTCTAATTTTGCTGGTTTTCCTGATGTTGTTGTTGTATTTCCACTAAATCCAGGTTCAGTGTATGTAACTTCTAATTCAACAAATATTGGTGGTTCTACTGCAAATACATTTCCTTTATATGAAAGAATCGTTACCTCCATATTTTCCTTTAAATATTTTAAACAATCACCAATTTGTTCTTCATTTAATGGTATTTGGTCATATGTTTCATTATCCATGAAATAATATAAACCACCATCATTATATAAATATTGCATTGCTTTCTTTTCTATTTGTGCAGCTGGGAATTTATCTGATGGGTTAAATGTTTTTTCTAATGTTGCACCTGTGATAACATTTTTTAATTTTGTTCTTACAAATGCAGAACCTTTTCCTGGTTTAACATGTTGAAATTCTACGATTCTATATACATTTCCCTCCATTTCAAATGTTGTTCCATTTCTAAAATCTCCTGCAGAATATACTGATGCCATTTTCATTTCTCCTTTCATTTTTCAAATACTATTACAAAACTTTATATATTTTACTACACTTTCTAATAAAAATCAAGGGATTTATTGATTTTAAGCCATTTTTAAGTTTATTTACTTACTATATTTATATTACAATATAATTTTTCTCAGAATTGGTTAAATTTATACAACCAAATTTTGTAATTTGTACAGTATCTTCTATTCTCACTCCAAATTTTCCTGGAATGTAGATTCCTGGCTCATTTGTGACAACCATATTTTCTTTTAATGCTGTATCTGATTTATAACTAATATATGGTGCTTCATGTATTTCCATTCCTACGCCATGACCTAAACTATGAATTAAATCATATCCATTTAATTTAAAATCATTTTCTACCATTTTGGTTAATAATCTTGTGCTTGCTCCATCTTTAAAATCCTCTGCTGTTTGTGTCTGATTTTTTAAAACTAAATCATAAACAGGCTTTATATATTCTGGAACTTCTCCAACAAAAAAGGTTCTTGTCATATCTGAGCAATATCCATTTACTTTACAGCCCATATCAATGGTGATAATATCTACCTCTTGAATCTTTCTATCAGTTGGTATCGCATGTGGTTTTGAAGAATTTTCCCCAGATGCTACAATTGTGTCAAAAGATAAGCCATCTGTTCTTTGTTTATAATATTCCTCAATTTCATTTGCAATTTGTTTTTCTGTCATACCTGGTTTGATATAGTCCAAAATATATGAAAAACAATTGTCTGTTATTTCACATGCTTTTTTAATGTTACTGATCTCCTCTTCGTCCTTTATCATTCTTTGTTTTTCAATGATGTACTCTGTTTCTACAAGACTATTTATTTTATATTTTCGCATATATTCTTTGTATTGTGCATATGTAACATAATGCTCTTCAAATCCTACATTTTCACAAAACATAAAGAAATTCTCATAATCCTCTCTGGATACATCATTCATGTCATATACAATAATCTCATCAAATAAAGTTAATGTACTATGCACATGCTCTATGTATCTTGCATCTGTTATATAAATATTTTCTTTTCTTGTTAATAATAAAGTTCCCTCTGCCTCTATATTTGTTAAATATTTGATATTAATTGGATTGGATATAATTAGTCCTTGTAAATCTAGACTAGACATTTTATTTCTTAACCATTGTAATTTAGGATTCATGTTATCATCCCCCATATATATTATTAATTATACATTCCTAACGTAAATATTTTCATTAGTACCAATTTTATTGTTTCAAATGGTATATACATACTGATAAATGTTGCTATAACTATAAATGGTCCAAAAGGTATATATTCATCTGTTTTCTTTACTTTTGTGATTAATAGTCCTATACTTAAAATGGCGCCTATTAAGAAAGATATCAATGTGATTACCACAATATTTGACAATCCAAAAAATAGTCCTAATGCTCCCATTAATTTAACATCGCCAAATCCCATAGCCTCTTTTCCATAAAATAGTCCACCTACTAATGTGATTAATAAAAAGATTCCAGCACCTGCTAACATTCCTAATAACATATTTAAGGTAATGGCTACATCTGATATTCCATAAATAAAGGCAAATATCAATCCCACTTCAAAAATCGTTAAATTCAATCTATTTGGAATGATCTGCAATTTATAATCTATAACAAATGCAGATAATAGCATTGGTGTTAATATTATAAACTTTATTAAATCTAGATTAGCAATAAATGTATCTTTAATTCCCAACGTATATACTAATGTTACATATATAACAGATGTTAATAACATTAATATATAGTTTGGTTTGAAATTTCTTTTATATTCTTTAAATATATCTAATGATAAAACTTTTTTGTATTCTGGTAATCTTTTATTGGCCCAGCTTACAAATTGTCCTACTATCAATCCTAAAATAGCAACAGCTAAATAGTATCCTATGTGTACATCATTATAATACATTCTCTTCTCCTTCACCTTTGTTTTTTTATTTTTGCTTTAACTTGTTTTTTATTCTATTTTCTATTGGTCTTTTCCATGCCGTATACCAAAAATCTTTTGCATTTATTGGTTCCACTAATATCGTATACATATGGCATCTTTTTCCACCAATGATATCTGTAAATATCTGATCCCCTACAATTGCAATATTTTCACTATTTTCTTTTAATTCTTTTTGAGCTTTTTTAAACCCTCTTTTTAGTGGCTTCATCGCAAAATGTTGATATGGTATATCGACTTGTTTTACAATACCTTTAATTTTTTCTTTATCATTTGTATTGGATAATATATATAATTTGACACCTTGACCTTTTAATTCTTTTGCCCATTTCATGACGCTTTCTGTCATTTTTTTAGAACAATCTACTAAGGTATTATCTACATCCAATAACAATGCTTTTATTTTATGTTTATTCAAAAATTCTATATTAATATCTTCTACTCTTTTAAAATATGCATCTGGATATATATTCATTCTTCTCCCCCATTATATGTATATATTATCAATTCCTCATTTTTTTGTCAATAAATCTTTGGGCAATTATATCATTTATATAGGAATAAGTAAAGCTTCAAGTTCACGCTTTCCCATAAACTTAAAGCTTTATCCTTATACTGTTTATTCAAATGTTGGATATTTTTCCTCTTCTAAAATCCAATGTTTCCAACCTTCATTTTCTCCAATATGATTATTCAAGATATTACAAAAGTCTTGACTTTTTATGAATGTCCTATCATATCCCTCTATTTCCTCTTCTTCTGTACAATTTCCTTCATATATTGCTCTATTTGCTGATGTGGTTAAATAATATGTGCATTTTATAGATGAGGTAACTGTTGTTCTAGAATCTGAATTTGTCAATTTTCCCACAACTCCTCCTGCATATTTTCCAGTTACTTCTCCTACTGAATAGCAATTTTCTATATTTAACTGTATACTCAAAGAAACTAATCCTTGCCTTCCTAAAATACCACCACAATAATTTTGACTTACAATATTTCCGATATTATAGCAATTATATATATTTAATATTCTGTCTGTTGTATAACTAACACCTATATATTCACCAACAATCCCACCTGCATTTCCTGTACTTTCTTCTCCAATAGTTGCTGCATTCATACAATTAATGATAGTGATTGCTTCACCTGATTGTTTTCCTAAAATACCTCCACTTGCATAATTTCCCATCGAATGTACCGTTCCTGTATTTGCACAATTTTTTATCTCCATTTCATTACCAGTTCCTACAATTCCTCCACATCTGTAATTTCCATATATTTCACCAGCATTATAACAATCTTCAATACTACCACCACCATATGCCAAAATTCCTCCTGCACCTCCATAAGGATAATCCACAGATTCTATATATATGTTTCCATAATTTTCACAATCTTGTATCCTGTTACTATCTCTTATTGTCCAAGCACATATTCCTCCTACCATTATATTTCCTCTAATAGTAGCATAATTTTTACAATTAATTATAGTTATTCCTTTTGTTTCATAATTTCCACATATAATACCAGCAGCAGTATCTGTTGAACGAATTTCTCCTGAAATACTTATATTTTTTATTACTGTACTACTATTTCCAGCTATTATCAATCCTGCACTTTCTTCTTGATTTATATAAATATTCTTGATTTCATGATATTGATTCTCAAACTCACTATCAAATGTGCCATAAAATGCCCTTATCGGCTTAAATCCAGTACCTGTTGTCATTTCATTCATTAAAGTATTTCCATCATTTGTATCTCCATTGATATCTCCAAAATCTGTCCTTTCACTATCTGCATACGACAATTTGGATTTAAAATTTAATGTTGTGCATAATTTGATATATGAACTAGTATATTTACCATAGTTTTGAGACCATTCCACTAAATCCTCTATACACCAAATTTGATAAGGCTTCTCTTCAGTTCCATCTAGCTTTTCCCCGTCTTTTCCAGTTGTGATATCTCCAGGATTTTTATCATTTATGATTTCATAAGCCCCCTCTATATTGCCCTCTTTATCTACTGTATAATATCGATTGCTTTTCATAAATACAACTTCAAACGCATCCTCTATATCTGTTACATCTGTTTTTCCTTCTCCTGCTTCTTTATTTAATTGTTCTTGTAATTCTTTTTCTTCAATATTTCCATATTTATTATTTCCCATTGCTTGCACAGTTGCTTTTTCTACAATTTCTTTTTCTTCGCTAATTTCCGTTTCTTCTTTTGCTTGCCCTGCATTTCTAATAATTCCGTTTTCTCCTGTTATAGCACTTATCGTAATCCCTGCTAAAATTAGTAGTACAATTATCGTAATTACCAAAGCTAATAAAGTAACACCTCTTTTGTTCCTTAATCCTATACATTTACCCATTTGTAATCTCTCCTATCCTTTCTTTAAGTTCCTTACTTAAAGAAAGGATATATCATTAAGAATGTATTGGTATTTATAGGATTTTATGAATATTCTTTATGCAATATATTTAAAAAATCATATCTAAAAAATTTATAAAACTTGTATGAAATTATTGATTTTCATCCTATTTATTGCTACAATATTTGTAGAAAAAAGTCTTTAAGTAAGGAACTTAAAGACTAAAAATTTATATATTTTTTCATAAAGATAGACCATTAGGAAATATTCCTAATGGTCATTTTATTTTTACTAAATTAAATTGAATAGCATCTGCACTAACTAGTTTAAACGTAATTCCAAAATATTCTCCCTCCACAGCTTCTTTTATCGCTGCGCCATGTAAATGTCCATAATAACATTTTTTGATATCATATTTTTTTAATATTCTAATAAATTCATTCATTTCATTATTTTGTATATTTTGATTGATAATTGGTGGATAATGTAAAAATGCAATTATCTCCTTATTTTCTCCATAATTTTCTATTCCATTTTTTATAGATAATTCCAATCTTGCCATTTCTCTTTGAAGCATTCTTTTACTTTCTGCATCTTCTCCAAAAGCCCATCCTCTTGTTCCTACTATAATGATATTTTCAAATTCATATGCATTATTATATATAAAATCAATATTTTTAAAATGGTTTTCTTTTATATAATTTCTCATACTATTAACTGTAGACCACCAATAATCGTGATTTCCCTTTAACAATAACTTTTTTCCTGGTAAATTATTTAAATATTCAAAATCCTTATATGTATCTTTTAAATACATTGACCAAGAAAAATCTCCTGGTAAGACAACCATATCCTCTTCTTTTACTAGCTTTGTCCAATTTTCTTTTACCTTTTCTTCATATCCCTCCCAATTTTCTCCAAAGATACTCATCGGCTTATTTTCATTAAAGGATAAATGAAGATCTCCTATTGTATATATTGCCATCTATCTTCTCCTATCTATTATTCACTTAGTATATTTTGTCTTTGTTCCTTTATTTCTTCTGTTAATTTTTTTCCACAAAATTCACATCTATCTGTTTCTTCTGCACATGCTTCACAAATATCTGCATGCATTGAAGAATCTTCAAATTCCGCCCCACAAATTTCACATTGATGTTTTACTAAATCTCTTGTTGCCATATGTAAAATGGCTTCACAATAGTCACTACCAAAGATTTCTTTTGCTTTTTCTTCTTTAGAATTTGCTTTATGATATATAACTGCTGATAAGATAATCAGAATTGCGATTATTAAAATAATCGTAATCTTTTTTCCCTTTTTCTTTTTTGGTGTTTTTTCTTTCTCTGGTGTACTTTCTACTTGTATATTTTTCTTTTCTTCTTCCATTGTACTTCCCCCATTTTGAATTTTTTACAATTTTAAGTTTGGTATTGCATTTAAATCTAATGTATCTCTCTTTCCTTGCATATAGTTATAATATCCTGCTGATGCAATCATTGCTGCATTGTCTGTGCATAGCTTTAAATCTGGCATATATATTTTTATGCCTTCTTGCTTCATATCCATAAATGCTTTTCTAATATAGCTATTGGCTGATACACCACCTGCTAATACAATTGTTTTCATTCCTGTTAATTGTATTGCTCTATGTACATTTTCTATTAAAATTTCTGTCACTGTCTTTTCAAAACTTGCACATAAATCTGCTTGATTTATTTCTGGATTTTTATGATGTAAATTAATGACTGCTGTTTTAATTCCACTAAAACTAAAATCCATATTTTCAAAATG
>CALXKD010000055.1 GCA_944388795.1 uncultured Clostridia bacterium | reverse complement strand
TCTACCATCACTTTGGTTTGTTCAACATCAATTTTATCATCCTTCATAGGTAATCTCATTAATCCAAATCCTAATTTTTTGATTTCTTCTCCTAAATATGACATTTTTAATTCCTCCTTTATAATGTATTATATTCTTCATCTGTTACAGGCTCACACCATTCATTTGATGTATCTTCTCCTGGTACTTCAAACGCTAAATGACTAAACCAACAATCTTTTTTAGCACCATGCCAATGTTTTACATTTGCTGGGATGACTACAACATCTCCTGGTTTTAAACTTCTTGCCTCTTTTCCTTCTTCTTGATACCAACCTTCTCCATCAACACAAATAAGAATTTGTCCTCCACCTGTACTTGCATGGTGAATATGCCAATTATTTCTACAAGCTGGTTCAAATGTTACATTTGCAATAAATATTGATGATTCTCCTGGTTTAGTTAATGGGTTTAAGTAAGAATTTCCTATAAAATATTGTGCAAATCCTGTGTTTGGTTCTCCTAATCCAAACATTCCTCCATGTTCTGTTTTGTTTTCATTACTCATAATTTTTCCTCCTTTATATTATAATTTTTTACATTAAATTTTTATCTAATATGTTTTTGTCATATAGATCAATTTTATAATTCAACCTATTGTATGCTTCCTGCATAGCATCCAATTTTTCTTTTAATATTTTTCTTTGTTCTACTAAGATTTCTCTTCTTTCCTTTACAGTCTTATCTCCACCTTCAAATAGTTGTATATATCTTTTTAAGAAGTTAATCTCTAATCCTGCTGACCTCATACATTTTACAAATTGTATTCTTTTTATATCTTCTTCAGTATAGTTTCGAATACCATTTTTTCCTTTAGTAATTGGTCCAATTAATCCTTCTCTCTCATAATATCTTAGTGTATCTGTTGTTAATCCAAACTCTTTAGCTACTTCTGATATTTGCATCATATCGCCTCCTTCCTATTGCTTTATTTCTATTTATGTATTTTTATTATAATTTTACTTTCATTTATTATATATCACTTAGAGTTTACTTCAAGTCAATACTTTTTATAATATATTTTTTAATTTTTTATCAAATAACTAAAAAGGGAACTTTGAGTTCATCCCCAAAATCCCTTTTTATCAATTATTATTTGTATTCCTACTCAACGTTGTCCACAAACCTAA
This sequence comes from uncultured Clostridia bacterium, assembly GCA_944388795.1. Classification (GTDB taxonomy): domain Bacteria; phylum Bacillota; class Clostridia; order TANB77; family CAG-508; genus CAG-269. Next base: position 6,774 of record CALXKD010000055.1, on the reverse strand, counting down.
TGTTTCTTTTGGCACAGTTCTATGTGTTGTACATTGTTCTGGAAGATTATCTTCTGTAAAAATTTCTGTATATGTATTAGTACAATTTTTTGAAGCTAAACAACCTGTCGTTCTACAAACTGTTCTTTCTACAATTCCTTCTGGTCTTATAAAAGTAGCACTTGGCAAATCTTTATGTATATCTGTCATAACTGCATCCCAGATTTGTCCTGCAGGATTCCCGCTAAAATATACAGTTTCACTATTATCATATCCATACCAAGTTGCAGCTGCATAATATGGTGTAAATCCACAAAGCCATCTATCGTAACTATTATCTGTCGTTCCTGTTTTTGCTGCCACATCCATTCCTGAGATTGCACAATATGTTGCAGTTCCTCCTGATTTTACTGGTTCTTGTATAATACTTTTCATAATATATGCATTTTCTTTTGACAGAACTTGTCTTGTTTCTTGATTTGGTGTTAAAACAACATTTCCATTGGCATCTGTTACACTTGTATAAAAAGTAGGTTCTATATATACACCATCATTGGCAATCGTTCCATAAGCTGATGCCATTTCTAATGGGCTAACACCACTTGTCATTCCTCCTAATGCTAAACTTAATACATTATCTGTAACAGGATCTAATGAACTGATTCCCATTTTTTGCAAATATTCTAATGATTTTTTTGGTGTTAATTCTACCATAATCTTAACAGCCGGTATATTTTGTGAAGTTCTAATAAAACTTCTAATATTTATTAACCCTTTAAAACTATTGTAGTTTTTAGGTTCATAATTTTTTCCAAATCTTGTACGACTATCATTATATACTGTAGAAGCTGTTATAATTTTTTCTTGTAAAGCTGGTGCTACATCTGCTAATGGTTTGATACTAGACCCTGTTTGTTTTTCCATTTGTGTTGCTCGATTCCAACCTGCACTTGTTTTCTCTCCAAAACCTCCTACAACAGCAACTACATTTCCGGTTTTATAATCTACAATTGCCATTCCTGACTCACTATGTTCATTTAATAATGTTCCATCACGATTTCTTTTTCTTCCACGAATAATATATTTTTCTTGTTGATATTCTTCTTCTAATCTATGTTGTATATTAGTATCTACTGTAGAATGAATGGTAAGTCCACTACTATATACATAGTTTTTTGCCATTTGTTCTGTCATATTCTTTTCTTCCATAACTTGCTCAACAACTTGTGATATTACGGCATCTGTATGGTAAGAAAATACGCTTCCACCAATAATTTGTCCTGTTCCAAATGTTAATCCATTTTGTACTTCTGTTATGGCATTTTCATATTCTTCTTCACTTGATATATATCCTAATTCCTTCATTTTATTTAATACAGTAATCGTTCTACTTTTTATTTTTTCTGTATTATCGACACTCGTATTGTATGGATTATATGAATTTGGTGAATGATTAATCCCAGCCATAAAAGCACATTCTGCCAAAGATAAATCTTTTGCTGACTTATTAAAATAATATTCTGCTCCTAATTCTACTCCATGTAAATTATTTGAACCTACAAATAATATATTTAAGTATAATTCTAAAATTTCCTCTTTTGATAACATTCTTTCTACTTGACATGCCCTTTGCCATTCTCTTATTTTTCTTTTTATTCCTTCAATACCTGTACTTTCATTGTCATTTGTTATATTTTTTACTAATTGTTGTGTAATGGTACTGCCTCCATATTCACTTTCTCCTTTTACAAGAGTATTCATAATGGCTCCTGCTGTTCTTTTTATATCAACACCTATATGTTCATAAAATCTTTCATCTTCAATAGCAATATATGCTTTTGGTAAATCATCTGCCATATCCTCTAATGAAATAATCTTCCTTTTTTCATCTCCACTTAAGTCTGCAAGTACATTTCCATTTTGGTCAACGACAACAGAATTTGATACTTTAATCTGCAAATCCTCTTTTTTCATATCAATATCTTCTATTTCGAACCAGCCTAATAATAGTCCTGTAAAGCCCCAAATTCCTGCTATTAGTAATAATATAATAAAAATAATTAATATTAAGAAAAACTTTAAAAAGCCTTTTAAAATTTTATGTTTTTTACGTTTTTCTTCCTTTTTAGCCTTTTTTTCCTTTTTGGCTTGAAGCTTTACCTCTTTTTTTTGTTTTTTATCAATTTTCTTTTTTTTATTCTTTTCTACCTTTTCCCATTGGTTGTTTTTACCTGTTACTTTCTTTTCTTCATCTTTATGGTTTACTACTTCTTGTTTTTTTAGATTTTCCTCTTTTTCCTCCAATTCTTTTTTCTCATTTATATTCTCCTGTTTTTCCATAACTGCTACTGCACTTTTTTCTTTTTTATTGACATCTTGTTTTGCATTTTTTTCTAATGTTTGTTTTATATCTTCTTGTTTTATTTCACTATCCATTTTTGAAGTGCTATCATTCATTATCACATTATTTGATTTTTGATGTATATTGTTTTTCTTTTGACGTGTTCTTTTATTTCTTCTTCTTTTTCCCATATCTTGTACCTCCTTGCCTCATATATTACTGCCTTTAGCACCCCTATTTATATTTGACTCTTTTTAAATATATTCTTTTATCTTTAATTTATTATACCTTCGATAAATTCGTGTACTTATTTTACCATATTTTGTATAAAATTTCTAGCTTTGATTTTGTTTTTCATACAGAATTCACATACTTTTTAAAATTATTGTCATTATTCCTAATATTTTTAAAAAAAGAGCTACCAAAACAGTAGCTCTAAAAATAAAAGGGGATGTTATACAATGCCAAATGTTTTTCAAATGACATTGTTATTCATTATGAGTGTAGCACTTTAAGTCTACTTCAAGTCAATACCCTTTTATATTTTTCCTCTTGTATTTCTTTAAATTGTTTTACCATCTTTACTTTTTAACAATTTTTTTGTACTTTCTACAAGCCTTTCTTTTTCATTTTCAAAATTCTTTTTTGTTATTCCAATATAATCTACCACTTCTGTATGTAAAAACTTTGCTAAATTTTTCATAGAATGTAACGTGTTTTCAGTTCCATCTCCGCTTCCACCAGCACATGCAATACATAGCATTTTTTTATCTTTTAATTTTGAATCTTCATGAAAAGATTGACATCTTTTTAATCTATCAAAAAATGTTTTTGCTGATTCACTCATTTCATAAAAATACACAGGTGAAACAATAATGAAATTATCATATTCCCCCATTTCTTCTTGTAATTTATTGAAATCATCCTCCATTTTACAGATATGTTCTTCTAAACAGATTCCCCATCCTCTTTTACCACAGGCTTCACACTTTCTTATATCATATTCATTTAACACAATCCATTTTGTTTCAACCTTTAATTCTTGTAAAGTTCTCATACAAATATCTACACAGGAATTTGTTAGTCCTATTTTATTAGGGCTTGAACTAATTATCATTGTTTTCATTTATATCACCTACATCTCATTTTCTATTTTTAATATTTCTTCATAAATTTCTTTCCAATTTTTTACTCTTACAATATTTCCTTGATGGATATCTTGATTCATCTTTGTTGTCATTAAAATGCTCTTTATTCCATTTTCTAAAAGTTCCTTACAAGTATCATAACTATCTTCTATAAAGACTTGTATTCCGTTTTCTTTAGCTGCTTTTAATTTGTCACTTGCATTTATAATCAGTTTGTCATATGGTATATGATTTTCATCTAAAGATTGTTTGGTAATTTCTTCTGTGTGACAATCCTTTACATTTGTTAATCTAGCTGTTATAAAATAAATCTCATGTCCTTTTTCTTTTAATTTTTGACATACTGTATTGGCATCTTCCATCATCTTACATTCTTTTAAGACTTCTTTATAATACTTATCAAAAAAATCAAATTTTTCTTTATCATTCCAACCATAAATTGCTTTTAAGTAGTATCGATTTTGAATTAACCCTAAACTATTCTTAGCTATTTCTCTCCCCAACACTTGTGAATGATATATATCTGCATATTTTATCATTGCATTAACTGTCACAAAAGTTGTATCATCTATATCAATTCCTATTTTCATTACGCATTCTCCTTTAGATAGGTATCTATTACTTTTTCTAATTCATCATATTTTTCAGTATAAGAATGGTCTGCATCTTTAATGATTTTAATTTCACAGTTTTGTAGATTGTTTTGTAAATAATATATGACATCCTCGATTGGTTGGGTTAGAACACATTCATCTTTATCCCCAAATGGAATAAATACAGGAATTTTTATTTGATTTAAAATAGAACTTTTTTCTTCTTTTTCTCTATATCTAAAAAAGTCACATGGACAATTATATAACAAATCTGTATAAAAGGTTTTGGCACTAATTTTACCATTGGCAAATACACAAAAATCAATTAATTCTTCTTCTTTTCCATTTTCAACCAATTCTTTTGCTTTATTAATACAGTTTTGATAATCTTTTCCTGTGTAATTTTCTACTTCTTTTGGAATGTCACAAGGTGCTAATAATACAATCATTTTGACACTTTCATCTTGTTTTTGTGTATAATAATAAACTGCTTTGTTACAACCATAACTATGTCCTTCTAAGACAATATAGTTGTATCCTCTTTCTTTTACCCAGTTCACAATTCCTTCTATGTCTAATACACAGTCCTCAAAAAGTTCATAACTACTACCTTTAATCACAAATTCATTTTCTTTATGCATTTCTGTAATGTAGTTCATTCCTCTATTATTAAATGGTAAAAAAGCATAGCCATTATTAGTATACACTCTTGCTAAGTTGTCATTGAATTCATCTTCATAAAAGTTTCCACTCATTCCATGAATATGAATCACAATTTTATTTGTTGGTATATCTGGTGTATATAGTAATCCTGGTAATTGTATTCCATCTGTCGAATATGGTCTTATTAATTTTTGATTCATAAAGAAGCCTCCTTTTAAATAATTTTTTCACTATGAATATCAAATGGTGGTGTACACATGATAGCAAATTTTACTTTTCCTTCAATACTATGTTTTGCATTGATAGGAATTTCTACAAAATCTCCCTCTTCAACTTCAGCTTTTTTATCATTTATAGTCACCGTTGCTTTTCCATTTAATATATAATAATATTTTGTATTTTTCTCATTTATAAAAGTACCATGAAATCCATCTAATTTCCCTATGACAAAGTCCATAGCTTTTTTCTTTTCTGCATATAAATCTGTTATCATCATATTATCTCCCACACTTCTTTTAGGGGCATTTTTATACTTATAAATCATTATATTCTCCTTTACTTCTATTTTCCTAAATATTCTGTATCATCAAAAATTTCTAGTGGAAATATTTTATTTTCTTCCAAGGCTTTCAAATGAGCTATATTGATATCATAACTTCTTAATTCTTCTCTTGACATATGTTTTATTGTATCCATATCTATCCATTGTACATCTAGGATTTCATCTGTATCAAATGTTATATTCTCCTCTATGACATCTGCTGTAAATTTTACTAATATTCTTGTTCCTTCTGGTTTATTAAAAGAACATATTGGTAATACACCTGTCAATTCCACTTTACATCCTGTTTCTTCAAATGTTTCTCTTATGGCTGCATCTGTTATTTTTTCGCCCTCTTCCATATGTCCTGCTGGATAATTCCATTGTCCATAACATTTCTTTTTTGCTTCTTTTACCATAAGTATTTTGTTTCCTTTTCTTACAATACAACCTGCTATAACTACCATACAATTTTCCTCCGATTCATTTTATTTTCTTTACTATATCATATATCTTCTTTTTTCTCAATCTATATGGTTTATATTAACAAAAAATACCTGAAAATAATCAGGTATTTATCTTTCATCACTATTTTTTACAAACATAATCTGTTGCTTTATTTTGTTATCTCTTTCTTCCTCAAATCTATACAATTCTTTAAAACCATACTTTTCATGTAAGCGAATGGATGGTATATTGTTTACATTAATGCAACTATATATTGTATAATTATTAAATTTATCTAATACATATGCTAATAACTTTTTCGCAATTCCTCTTCCCATAAATTCTTTTCTAGTAACCACTTCCCAAATGTATACAATGTTTTGGGGCATATTTTCTATTTTATTTGGAAAACCTTCTATTTCACAAAAATCATTTCCTTGATACACAGCAATATATCCGTGCCGGTATATTTTCTTCTAAATATACTATCTTTAATATTTTATCATTCTTTAAAAGCATTTGATTACTTTCTTCTGAGATATATCCACTATTATTTTCTTTCCATATTTTTTGAATATCTTCTAAATATTGATTTTCAACTATCATTTATTTCTCCTCTTAACAAAAATATGTAGATTTATAGTACAATCTACATATTTATTTTTTACATTTTTCATTTTTATATGTACTTAATTTTGTGTTATTCTTCATATTCTATTGGAAATCCTGTATTTTTTAATGCTTGAATTCCTTTTTCTAAAAGTTCTTCTTTTATCATAATATAATCTTTTGAAAAAGTAGAAACAATCAATATATTCATACCTTGATTAGCAATTACTTCAGCAATCTTAGCTAAGAATCCTACTGTTTGAAACGGTACAGCTGGTTTAAACTCAATTAATTTGTAATCTCCTACAATTTCTAAAGCATTTAATTTTTCTACATTTGCTTTTTCAGTTACAACTGTGATTTCATCTTTATCTTGTGAAACCATAAAGTGAATATCTGGTTTTTCCAATTTATCTGTTTTTACATATACATAAGTTCCTTTCATAACTGTTG
>CALXKD010000054.1 GCA_944388795.1 uncultured Clostridia bacterium | reverse complement strand
TAACCCTAATCAACGATATATATTATACCTTATAGGTTCTTAGTTGTCAATAGAATTTATTTGTAAATTAAGAAAATAAACTACCAATTAATTTAAATATTGGGTTTTCAAATAAGAGTTGCCTCATCCATCCGTTGGTAAAAGGTATTAGCCATAATATAATTCCAATAATGATAATCACAACAATCGTTAATCCCAATGCCATAAAATCGGTTTTATCTATTCCTTTTGATTCTTTTCGTGTTTGATTTTGTTTTTTGCTCTTTCTAGGTGTTGTATTAAATATCTCCTTTATTAATTCAATAATGCCAAATATTGTTCCTACATCATTTTTCTTTTTCATAGTTTTGCGTTTTGAATTAGTCTTTTCTTTTGTACTTTCATTTTGCACATCATTTGTATTCTGTCTTGGAGATTGATTTTCTTCTTTTCGAACACTTTCTTTCTTTAATTCAAAATCATACTGCTCTCTTAAAAAATCATCTGATAATATATTATATGCTTCATTTAATTCTCTTAATCTCATTTCTGCTTCTTTTTTCTGTGCAGTTGCATATAAATCAGGATGATATTTTTTTACAAGTGTTCTATATGCTTTTTCTATAACTTCCTTTGATGCTCTTCGATCTACTTCTAATATTTGATAATAATTTTTCATTTTTTCCCCTCATTAGTTATATGATTTATTATACCTATTTTATTATATGTTATGAAAAATTTCAATAATTTTATATGTATTTTCATTATATATTAAATACTAAAAAGGATTAAGTAAAACTTTCTACTTAATCCTCATTTTTTATTCTGCTGTTCCGAAAATAGCTTCAAATTCATCAGCATTGATTTTCTCTTTTTCAAGTAAGATACCTGCCACTTGATGTAATTTATCTACATTATCAGATAAGATTTTCTTTGCTCTGTTATATCCAGTATCTACAATTCTCTTTGTTTCCTCATCAATAACTGCTGCTGTTTCTTCTGAATATTCTTTCGTATGTCCAAAATCTCTTCCTAAGAAAACTTCATCTTGACTAGATCCAAGCATTAATGCACCTATTCTTTCACTCATACCATATTTCGTTACCATACTTCTTGCAATTTGTGTTGCTCTTTCTATATCATTACTTGCACCTGTTGATATATCATTTAAAATAAGTGCTTCTGCTACTCTACCACCTAAAAGTGAAACAATATTTTCTTCCATTTCTGTTTTTGACATGAAGTTTTTATCCTCTGTTGGTCTATACATCGTATATCCACCAGCCATACCTCTAGGTACAATTGATATTTCATGTACAGGGTCTTGTGTTTCTAGATAATGACTAACAACTGCATGACCTGCTTCATGATAAGCTACCAATTTATTTTCTTTTTCACTTCTTACTCTTGTCTTCTTTTCAGGTCCCATTGTTACTTTTACCATGGCATCTTCAATTTCTCTCATTCCAATTTCATTCATATTTCTTCTAGCGGCTAACAATGCTGCTTCATTTAATACATTTTCCAAGTCTGCTCCTGCAAATCCTGATGTGTTTTTCGCAATAATTTTTAAATCCACATCATCTGCTAATCTTTTCTTTCTACTATGCACTTCTAATATTTGCTCTCTTGCTTTTACATCTGGTAATCCTACAACAATTTGTCTATCAAATCTTCCTGCTCTTAATAAAGCTTTATCTAAAACATCTGGTCTATTGGTTGCAGCTAAAACAATAACACCCTCGTTTTCTGCAAATCCATCCATTTCTACTAGTAATTGGTTTAATGTTTGTTCTCTTTCATCATGTCCACCACCAAGTCCTGCACCTCTTTGACGTCCAACAGCATCAATTTCATCTATAAATATGATACATGGTGCATTTTTCTTTGCTTGGTCAAATAAATCTCTTACTCTTGAAGCACCAACACCAACAAACATTTCTACAAAGTCTGAACCACTAATAATGAAAAATGGTACACCTGCTTCTCCCGCTACTGCTTTAGCAAGTAATGTTTTACCTGTACCTGGTTGCCCAACTAATAAAACACCTTTTGGAATTCTTGCTCCCATATCTGTAAATTTCTTTGGATTTTTTAAAAATTGTACGATTTCTTCTAACTCTTCTTTTTCTTCATCTACACCTGCAACATCTTCAAATGTAATTCTATTTTTTTCTGCTGGTGTCATCATTCTAGCTTTGCTTTTACCAAATGACATGGTTTTGCTTCCAGCGCCTCCGCTATTAGCTCCACCAATGGTTAAAAACCAGAATAACATAAATATAATTAATATTGCAAAAGGTGTTACTAATGGAAGTAATGTCATAAATATAGATTCTGCTTTTTCCTCTAATGTAAAGTTTCCATTATTAATAAATTCTTCTGCATATGTCATGAAGCTTCCCATATCTGGTATACTTGTTTCTTTTCTTACATTATCATCCTTTAATTCTACCTCAGCAGTTTTTCCATCAGCATTAATCACGATTGATTTAACATTATTACTATTTATATTTGTAATTAATTCTGAATATTTCAATTTAGAATTGCTATTTTCTACAATTGAAGATAATACCACTAGAAAAATGACAATTATAATTAACCACATTGCTAATGTCTTTATTCCATTCTTCAAAATAATTCCTCCTTCTTAACTATGCATGTTTTAAATGCACACAATTCTGCATTTTCATTTTAAAGCACTTTATCATATTGTTTTTTCTTTTTCAATAGTTTTTTTATTTCTTTTTTATTACAATTTTCAAGTACTTTGTAAAGTGTTACGGCTACTCACACTTCCTTAGAAAATTTTATTTGACCACCTTGCACAAAAATTTTCAAATGCTTATTTGGCATTAAAAATTTATTACCAATATTGTGACTACAAAGTCTAATAATATCTTCTATATGTATTTTTTCAATTCCTTTTGTGGTATCGAAAAGTATCGTTATAGTATATAAAATAAGATTAGATTTTATTACTTTTTCTTGCTTATTAAATTTTTTTAAATCTAATAGAATATATTTATTTTTATTTTCTTCTATCAAGATTTCTTGATAAACTTTTTCTACTTGTGTTGCGATATATGCTTCTTGCTCTGTTACAAGTTCTGATAATCTATCTATTGTTTTGATAATATTAGGATTAAATTCTTTTTCAATATACGGAATCACAATATTTCTAATTTTATTTCTCGTATATATGTTTTCAAAGTTTGTTTTATCAATTCTTGGCTCTATGTTATTTTCCTTACAATATTGTTCTATTTCTTTTCTTTCACATTCTATAAGTGGGCGAATATATTTCTCTCTTTTAGGCTCTATTCCTTTTAGCCCTGAAATTCCACAGCCTCTTAGTTCATTCATAATAATGGTTTCTACCTTATCATTTTTATTATGTGCAATGGCTATTTTATTTCCGCCTATTTCTTGTAATATTTGATCAAAAAATGCATATCTTGCATTTCTCCCTGCTTCTTCTGTTCCGATTTTATTAGTATTGGCCATTTTCTGAACATCTATACTTTTAGAATAAAACTTTATATCATTCTTCATACAATAATTTTTTACATATTGTTCATCTTCTCCTGCTTCTTCTCTAATCATATGATTAACATGTGCCACCACAAAATCAAATTGTATCTGGTTACTTTGTTTTATTTTAAACAAAATATCTAACATGGAAATAGAATCAGGTCCTCCTGACACACCTAAAACCAATTTATCATTTGTTTCAATTAAGTGATATTTCTTTATTGTTTCTACTACTTTATTTACTAAATTTTTCTTTTCTCTTAATGCCATAAAATTCCATCCTTAACTCTCAAAATTACCACATTATTTTTTATGTCAGCAAAATGTCTCATAAGGAAACGTCCCCAATTGGACACCCCATTAAACATTAATCATCAAATCTTTTTTCTAAATTCACAAATTTTGTATAACTTCCTAACCATAACAATTCTACTGTTCCTGTTGAACCGCCTCTATGTTTTGCAATAATGACTTCTGCGATATCTTTTTTTTCACTATCTTTATTATAATAATCATCTCTATATAAAAACATAACAATATCTGCATCTTGTTCTATTGCTCCTGATTCCCTTAAGTCTGATAACATAGGTCTATGATCTGGTCTTTGCTCTGCAGCTCTTGATAACTGTGATAATGCAATTACAGGAACACCTATTTCCTTAGCCAATATTTTTAAAGATCTACTAATTTCTGATATTTCCTGCTCACGACTTCCATTTCGCTTATTACTTCCTTGTACCAATTGTAAATAATCGATAACCACCATTCCTATATTTTTTTCTAATTTTAACTTTCTACATTTTGCTCTTATTTCCGTAATAGATATTCCTGGTGTATCATCAATATAAATTTCTGCTTCTGATAAAGGACCTATACTTCCTGCTAATTTGGTCCAATCATCTTCTTCTAATTTTCCTGTTCTTACTTTGTTACTATCCACCATTGCTTCACTACACAAAATTCTATTTACTAATTGCTCCTTTGACATCTCCAAACTGAATATAGCTACTGGTACATTTGCTCTTACTGCTGCATTTGTTGCAATATTTAATGCAAAAGCAGTTTTTCCCATAGCAGGTCTTGCCGCAATTAATACCAAATCAGAGCCATGAAATCCTGCCGTTTTATAGTCTAATTCTACAAATCCGGAAGGCACACCTGTAATATGTTGTTTTCGATTATATAACTCTTCTAATTGTGTAAAACTATCTACAAGTACATCTTTAATGGGTGAATAACTTTTTTTGTCTTTATTTTGCATGATATTAAATATCTTCTTTTCTGCTCCCTCCATAATGTCTGATACGTCTTCTGTTGGGTCATAACCTAATTCTATAATTTCATTAGCGGTCTTTATTAGATTTCTTAATGTTGATTTTTCTTCAACAATTTTTATATATTTCATTGCATTTGCTGTTGTAGGAACCTTATCTGGTAAGCTTGCTAAATATTCCAATCCACCAACTTGCTCAAACTTTCCTAATGATTCTAATTCATCTTTGACAGTAATAATATCAATTGGTTCTGCTTTGTTATATAAATTCATAATTGCTTCATATATAGATTTATTATCTGTTCTATAAAAATCTTCTACTTTTAATACTTCTATCGCTGAAATAACTGCATCTTTATCTGTTAACATACTTCCTAGAACTGCTTGCTCTGCTTCCACATCATGTGGTGGTACTTTTCCTAGCTCCATGATACATCCTCCATTAATGTTGTATTCCTTTACTATTCTGATATAACATCTATTCTTAATTTTCCTACTACGCCTTCAAATAATTTTATCTCAACATTGTGAACACCAAGTGTCTTTATCGTTTCTTTTAAATCAATTTTCTTTTTATCCACTTCTATTTTATATTCTTTTGATAATTCTTGTGCAATTTCTTTTGCAGATACGCCTCCAAATATTTTTCCGTTTTCTCCTGCTTTTACTTTTATTTTTAATAATATTTTAGATAACTTATCTGCCACTTTTATTGCTTCTTCTTTTTCTTTGTCTTTTTGATATTTTGCAGAATCTTGTTTTGCTTTTAATTTACTCATATTTTCTTTATTTGCTTCTACTGCCAAATTTTTAGGGAACAAAAAATTCCTTGCATATCCATCTGATGCATTAATAACTTCATCTTTTTTTCCTACACCTTTTATATCTGCTTTTAATATAACTTTCATACTCATTCCTCCTCTAACTCTCTACTTTCTCTGTATGGTATATTCTACATCATTTTTTCTCTTTTTTCAACTATAATTTGTGAATATAGAAAAAGTTGCCAAGATACATCTTCTTGACAACTAATTTTCTATTTCAGAAAAATATTCATTAATTCTATTCATTAATTCTTGCTTCGTTTCTTCCATTGTCATTCCTTCTACCTGTGCACCAGCTAGTGTAATATGACCTCCACCACCTAGTTTTTCTAATATAACTTGTACATTGATATCTCCAATAGATCTTCCACTAATACAAATCTTATTTCCTAATTTTCCCATAACAAATGATGCGGTTATATCACTAATGGTTAATAACTCATCTGCTGCTTTTGCACATATTAGACTGGCTTCTTTATCCTTTTTTTCATATGTTGCTATTGCTATTGTATCATTTACAATTTCTGCTTTTTTGACAATAGCTGCAATTTTGTTAAAAGTATCTAAATTACTTTGGAACCATTTCTTTACTCGAATAATATTGACACCACATCTACGTAAATATGCTGCTGCTTCAAAAGTTCTTACACCAGTCTTAAATGTAAAGTTTTTTGTATCCATCATAATTCCTGCATACAAGCTTTCTGCTTCAATTGTTTTTAAATCTACTCTTACTTCCGCATATTGAAGTAACTCTGTTACTAACTCTGCTGCTGAAGATGCATATACCTCTTGGAAGGTTAATGTGGCATTTTCTATATAATCTGCACTTCTTCTATGATGATCTATAATGACAATCTTATCTGTTCGATTTAACAATTCTGGTGCCTCTACATATGTGGTTTTATGTGTATCTACAACAACCACTAATGTTTCTTTATCTATATTTTCTTCTGCCACTTCTTTTGTAATCAATATATCTTCATATTCTGCTTCTTTTGCAAGTGATTCTTTAAAACTTTGTAATGTATTGGTTTCATTGCTGTCAATAATATATGCTTTTTTGCCTAAGCTTTTTGCTAATCGATAAATTCCCATACTAGATCCCATAGAATCTATATCTGGATTCGTATGCCCCATTACCATTACTTTACTTGCATCTTTTATCAAGTTTTCTAAAGCATGTGCTACCACTCTTGCTTTTACTTTTGTTCTTTTCTCAACTTCTTGTGCTCTTCCGCCATAGAATTTATAGATCTCATTTTCTCTAATAACGGCTTGATCTCCACCACGTCCTAAAACAACATCCATTGCTGCTTGTGCTGATTTATATTTTTCTTTATCTGTCATACCATCATTTGATACTGCTATACTTAATGTAATCTGTACATTTTCTTTAGTTTTAATATCCTTTACTTTATCTAGAATACTAAATTTATCTTCTTTTACTTTTTCAAAATATCTTTGTTCAAATAAATATACATATCTATCTCTATCAGATTTTATTAATACACCGTTTGTTTGATCTGTCCATTCATATATACATTTATCAATTTCTGCTGTAACCTGTGGTTTTTCTTCACTTTCAATTTGTTGCATGGTTTCTTCATAATTATCTATCATGATAATCGTTACACATGATTTCGAATCTTTATATTCCTCTTGTAATTTAACAATTTCTGTTTCATCAATAAAATACAACATAATCATATATTTATCATTATGTCTTTTATCATATTTTCTTGAATGTACAAATTTTCCTACCACTTCATAGTGTTTGTTATTTAATGCTATATGTTTTGAAATTTCTTTTTCTTTTGAGTCATCCTTTTCTGTTTCTTTTATATCTAATTTAATATCCTCAATCAAATTATTTAAATAATTATTGATATCAAATCCTTCAAATTCCGATATGAATTTAGAGCTTCTCCAAATAATGTTTCCATTTGATTCCATGATAATCAAAGGAAAAGGAGAATTGATTAAACTACTTTTTGCTGCTGTATCTACTGATAATGTTAAGTCTTGTAAAGTTTCTGATATCTCACTTTTTCTTCTATTATTTGCATAATATGAATACGCCACCACTGCCATAAATATGAATATAGCTGGTACTATCATAATCGTATTTTCTATACAAACAATCACTAACAATATAAAAATAATTGCTAAATATATTTTTGTTTTTGATAACAGTTTATCAAAAACCTTTCGATTTGTATTTTGCATAAATAGATTTCTCCTTATAATTACTCTATTATATTTTACTTAGAAATAGGGAATTTGTCAAGTTGGCAATATTTTTCCTGTATTTAATTTATGATAAAATCACCTTAAGAGTTTAGAAACGAATATTTCACCCTAGACGCATAAAAATAGAAAAT
>CALXKD010000053.1 GCA_944388795.1 uncultured Clostridia bacterium | reverse complement strand
TTCTTAATTTCTTTTGAAATAGTAGTTGGATCTTTAGATAGAAATTTAGCTATTTCTTTAAAAGTCATACCATGATTTAGAGCCTGTTCGATATAATTTCTATCTTCTAAGGTTAAATGTTTTTGGTTTGGATTTTCCATGATAATACCTCCTTGTACCCAAGTAAAGTATTGATATAATTATATCATGGAAATTCCAAAACTAAATTCCAATTGAGCCTTCGCTGGAATTTACTTTTAAAATTAAGGCTTTCTAAGAAATTCATTAATATTAGTTGACTAAATAGCAAAAAAATGATATAAATAGTAAGTAAATTTTATGGCCCCTTGGTCAAGCGGTTAAGACGCCACCCTCTCAAGGTGGAATCATGGGTTCGATTCCCGTAGGGGTCACCATATATTAAAAGGGAGTAGCTTTTAATTACTAATCAACAGTCGCGATAATTATATCTGGTTAGTAAGCTTTTAAATAAGTAAGCAAGACTTTTAAAAGGATAAAATCTTTTTAAGAGTCTTTTTTGTATGATTATTAGAAAGATTTGATTTCCTAAGTCAAAGGAAAGGGAGGCTATCAAAATGTAAAAATAAGTTTAAAATATTTTATTTTTGCAGAAAATAAAATCAAAAACTTGATATATTTTCACGGTTTGGATAAAATAACAGTGAAGATATACAAAAAAATCAAAGGAGGAAACAAATTGGAAGGTAAAAACTGGTTTAACAAAGAAATAAAAGATGTTGAAAAAGAATTAGAAACGAATCAAGAAACAGGTTTATCAGCAGAAGAGGTTGTAAAAAGAAGAGAAACATATGGCTTAAATCAATTAAAAGAAAAGAAAAAGAAATCATTATTTATGAGATTTGTAGACCAATTTAAAGATTTTTCTATTATCATTTTAATTATTGCAGCTATTGTATCAGGATTTGTAGGAGTGGCAGAAGGAGAAGGTATTACAGATACCATCATTATTTTGATTGTTGTTATCTTAAATGCCGTTATTGGTGTAACGCAAGAATCAAAAGCCGAAAAATCACTAGAAGCTTTGCAAAAATTAACAGACCATGCATCTAAAGTTATCAGAGATGGAAATGTAACGGTTGTTCCAGCAAAGGAATTGGTGCCAGGGGATATTGTGGTACTAGATACAGGAGACTATATCCCAGCAGATTTAAGAATTATAGAAGCAGTGAATTTAAAAACACAAGAATCTTCATTAACAGGAGAATCTGTACCAGTTGATAAAACAACAGAAAAAATTGAAGGAGAAGATGTAGGAATTGGTGATAGAACCAATATGCTATTCTCATCTAGTTTAGTAACTTATGGTAGAGGAAAAGGAATTGTTGTAGAAACCGGAATGACAACAGAAGTGGGAAAAATTGCGGAAATGATTAATGAATCAGAAGAACAAATCACACCTTTACAACAAAAATTAAATAAATTAGGAAAAACATTAGGAATTACAGCAATTGTGATTTGTGTTGTTATCTTTATCATAGGATTATTCCAACAAAAAGAGCCAATTCATATGTTTATGACAGCTGTATCATTAGCAGTAGCAGCAATTCCAGAAGGATTGGTAGCTGTATCAACCATTGTATTAGCAATTGGTGTACAAAAAATGGTTAAGAAAAATGCAATAGTAAAAAAATTACCAGCAGTTGAAACATTAGGAAGTGCAACGGTTATTTGTTCAGATAAAACAGGAACTTTAACACAAAACAAAATGACAGTAGAAAAAGTATTCTTAAATGGAGAAATTAAAGATTTAGAAGAAATTGATAGCAAACACGTATCAGAGGATATGACAACATTGGTATATGCCAATATGTTATGTAATGATACAAAAATTGCCAAAGATGGAACTTTGACAGGAGACCCAACAGAAACTGCATTGGTAGATATGGCATTTACATTAAATTTTGATCCATCTATTTATGATAGAATGACACGTATTGCAGAAGTACCATTTGACTCAGATAGAAAATTAATGACGACGGTTAATAAAGTAAACCAAAGTTATATTGCGTATACCAAAGGTGGAGTAGATGAATTATTAAAAATTTGTAAAGGATATTTATATAATAATGAAATAAAAAATGACTTAGACAATTATGCAGTAACCATTAGACAAAAAAATGAAGAAATGGCAAAAGAAGCTTTAAGAGTTTTAGCTTGTGCATATAAAGAATTTGACCATGAACCAACACAAGAAGAATTAGATAATATAGAAAGTGATTTAATCTTTGTGGGAATGGTTGGAATGATAGACCCACCAAGAGAAGAAGCAAAAAAAGCAGTAGAAAAATGTAAAACAGCGGGAATCAAAACCGTTATGATTACAGGTGACCACAAAATTACAGCAACTGCTATTGCAAAGAAATTAGGTATATTAGAAAATGAAGATGAAGCGATTACTGGTGCAGAATTAGAAAAAATGTCTGATGAAGAATTACAAAAACATGTAAGACATTATTCTGTATATGCCAGAGTTTCTCCAGAGCATAAAGTAAGAATTGTAAAAGCATGGCAAAAAAATGGCGAAATCGTAGCTATGACAGGTGATGGTGTAAATGATAGCCCAGCATTAAAGACCTCAGATATTGGTTGTGCAATGGGAATTGTTGGAACAGATGTTGCAAAAGAAGCAGCAGACGTTATCTTAACAGATGATAACTTTGCAACGATTGTATCAGCAGTAGAAGAAGGTAGAAGAATTTATGATAATATATTAAAAGTTATCCAATTCTTATTATCAAGTAACATAGGAGAAGTGGTTGTATTATTCTTAGCAACACTATTAACACCATTATTTGCGCAATGGTTTGGAATAACCGATATTGCTCACTTAGAAATCTTATTACCAATTCATATTTTATGGATAAACTTAGTAACAGACTCATTACCAGCATTAGCATTGGCATTTGATCCAGCAAATGCAGATATCATGAATAGAAAACCAAACAAGCCAGGAAAAGGTGTATTTACAAAAGGCATGACATGGAGAATTGTATACCAAGGTATTATGATAGGACTATTAACACTTGGAGCATTTATGATAGGACTTGCAACAACTATAGAACCAATTGATGGATTAACATTAGACGAATCAAAAATAGAAGTAGGTCAAACAATGGCATTTGTGACACTTGCTTTCTCAGAATTGGTACATGTATTTAATATTAGAAATAATAAAAAATCAATCTTTAAAACAAAAGTATTTAATAATAGCAAATTAATATGGGCAATACTTGGCTCAGCAGTATTAATGGGAGTTATCTTAGCAGTACCTGCTTTAAGAGGAATCTTTAGTATACCAGTATTACCAACACAAAATATCTTAGAATTAATTGCTTTAGTAATATCACCATTAATTATTGTAGAATTGTTTAAATTGTTTAAGATTAATAGTTTTAAGGATGAATAGAGAAAAAGGGATTTTTGGGACAGACTCAAAAATCTCTTTTTTTTCATAAATTTTAGGAACTGTTTTTAAGGTTTATTTTTATCAGATATCCTTAATAAAAAATTAATAAATCCTCTATTAATTATTAATAAAAATGTGGTATAGTATATATGCTAGGAAAAAAGATAGGAACACTTAGAAAGGTTCAGAAAGGAAAAGATTATGTATAATATATTAGTTGTTGATGATGATAAAGAAATTGTAAATGCCATAGAAATTTACTTATCACAAGAAGGATATCATATTATAAAAGCCTATGATGGAGAAGAGGCTTTAGAAAAAATAAAAGAAAATGAAATTCATTTAATTATTTTAGATATCATGATGCCAAATAAGGATGGAATTGAAACCTTGCAGGAAATTAGAAAAGATAAAACCATTCCTGTCATTATGCTATCAGCAAAGTCAGAGGACTATGATAAAATTTCGGGACTAAATACAGGAGCTGATGATTATGTAACAAAACCTTTTAATCCACTAGAATTGATAGCAAGAGTTAAATCCAATATTCGAAGATATGTGGACTTTAGTCATACCAATGTGAAAAATGAAGCGAAAACAGGAAAACGATTAACAACAGGTGCTTTAGAAATGGATGATGAAACCAAAAAAGTCACAGTAGATGGCAAAGAAATAAAGTTAACAGCAACAGAGTATAACATATTAAAATTTTTGTTAGAGAATAAAGGAAAAGTATATTCTATAGAACAAATTTATGAAAATGTTTGGAATGAAGAAAGTTATGGAGCGGAAAATATTATTGCTGTACATATTAGACATATTAGAGAAAAAATAGAAATTAATCCAAAAGAGCCTAAATATTTAAAGGTTATTTGGGGAATTGGATATAAGATAGAAGATATATAATAAAATTTGAAAAATATAAAGGATGTGAATACATGGAAAATATAAGAGAATCTATATTATTAAAATTCTTATGTTATATATTGATTCCAATTATGATTTTTGTTTTAGCCATTAGCATTATAAATGTATCAATTACATCACAATATGGGGAAATGGAAGGACCAGAGGAATATATTGAAACAGAAGAATTTGGAAGAGAGTATTTATTAACATTAATATATAATGTTCGAGATATTCGTAGAGATAAAAGCCGAATGCAAATAAACACAGAAAGTGAAACTGCTTTAGAAACATCTGAAACAGCAGCAGAAACAACAGAAGAAACGCCATATGATAATTATAGTGAAATAGAAGATGAAAGTTATGAATATCCAGTATATTATGAAGTAATCAATTATAGAAATACAATGGTAAGCCAATATATCAACTATATTATTATAGACAAAGAAAATGGAAATATGTTTACCAATATTCGCTCAAATAATTATCCAGAAGAAATTAATAAATTAAAGTCAGAAAAAACAAATTGGAGTTATCAAGAAGGGAATATAACAACAAATATTGATAGTATTAATCAAGAAAGCACAAAATATATGACTTCATCTACGTATTCAACAGATAATTTTGAGGGATATGAGGTATATTCAAATATTGATCCAAGCACTTTAAATTATTCAAATTCTTTATATGTTCAACAAACTGTATATAACATGTTTAAAGGACATGAAAACTTACCTGTTTATTTAATACCATTATCAGCAATTTCAATCATTATCATGATAGTCTATTTAATTTGGGCAACAGGACATGAAAAAGGAAAAGAGGGAATTCAATTAAACAGTATTGATAAAATTTCTTATGAAATCATATCCATTGTGATTATGTTTGTCATTGGTATGATAATGAGTTTTGTAGTAGCAAGTATAGAATCACAAATTCCACAAAAGATTCTAATCTCTGTATTTCTATTATGTTACTTAATTGGATATGCATGTTTGGCAGTATGGGTTAGTACAACCATTAGAAGATTAAAAGCAAAACAATTTATCCGTTCATTTTTAACCTATAAAGTTTGTAGATGGATAAAAGTAACATTAGAAAAAATCTTTAGAAAAGTTACAGACAAACAAAATACAAATCGAAAAATTACGATTATTTATTGGGGATTTGTTGCTATCAGTATCATATTAGCGTGCTTCTTATGGAGTGGAATCGGTTTCCTTATATTAATTGCATTTTGGATATGGGCATATTACAAACTATTACAATATAACAAAAAGTTACAAAAAATAAATGAAGCATTAAGAAATATCTATGAAGGAAATCCAAATGTAAAACTAAATGAAGAAGAATTAGAAGGCACCTTAAAAATAATGGCGAAATACATCAATGATATCGCAGGTGGATTTACTAATGCGATTGAACAAAGCTTAAAGTCAGAAAGACTAAAAACAGAATTAATCACAAATGTATCACATGATATCAAAACACCATTAACCTCTATTATAAATTATGTAGATTTATTGAAAAAGGAAGATATCCAAAATGCCCAAATTGAACAATATATTGCTGTATTAGATAAAAAATCACAAAGACTAAAAAAATTAATAGAAGATTTAGTAGAAGCCTCAAAAGTATCATCTGGAAATGTAAAATTAAATATGGAGGTTATTAACTTAAAAGAATTATTAAATCAAACTGTTGGTGAATTTGAAGATAAGTTAGAAAAGAAAAATCTTAAAATAGAAATGGATTTACCAAATGAAAATGTGCTAATTAAAGCAGATAATCGATATCTATATCGAGTAATCGAAAATGTATTTAGTAATATTTCGAAATATGCTTTAGAAGGTTCTAGAGTATATATCAAACTAGAGAAACAAAAAGAAGAGGTATATTTAGAGTTCAAAAATATATCGAAAGACAAATTAAATATTAGTGCAGAAGAATTGATGCAACGATTTGTAAGAGGAGATAAATCAAGATACACAGAAGGAAGTGGATTAGGACTTTCTATAGCAAAAAGTTTAACAGAATTACAAGGTGGAAAATTTAAAATAGATATAGATGGAGATTTATTTAAAGTAGAAATCAAATGGAAAAGTGAATGATAGGAATAGAACTTTGAATAAGAAATAATGGAATGTTTCAATCTATTTAGTACATTCCATTATTTTGTTTAATTGGTATCTTAAAAAATAATATAAAAACAAAAAAGTCTTAGAGTTAGACACTCTAGGACTTTTTTCTTTTCAAATTATATCAATAAATGATTTAGATATCAATAAAAAAGAGAAAAATCTATAAAAATATTTTTTTAAGCGAAAAAAGAAAAAGTTAAAAGTAAAAAAACTTAGAAATAAAGAAATATACATGGTTAAAGGATATCTATTATTTCTTAGAGTGTCTAACTAAAAGAAAATTGAAAATTTCTAAATAATTGAACAAGAAAAGAAATAAAAAGAAAAGAGGTATCAAATATGAAACAAAAGAGGATAAGCAAACAAGAAACAGGAATTACATTACTAGCATTAGTTATTACCATTATTATATTATTAATTTTAGCAGGAATTACGATAAGTGTCATAACAGGAGATAATGGAATTATAGGAAATGCAGGACAAGCAAAAGAGGAAACAGAGATAGCGAATGAAAAAGAAATAGTAGAAAAAGCAACTGTACAAGCAATGGGGAATAACAGGTATGGGAATATAGAAGAAAGTGAATTACAACAACAACTAGATAAAGAAACAGGAGAAGGAAAAACCAGAGTAAGTGTTATAAGAAAAAAATATATTGTACAGTTCATAGATTCAGAAAGAATGTATCGCATTGATAATAATGGAAATGTATTTGAATATGTATATACAGATTTACCAATCATGGAAAGCGGAGATAATTTTAATAAAAGAATGGCTGATTATAAAGAAAGCATTTTAACAGTAACAGTTTTAGATAATATAAAAATACCAGAAAATGCTTATCAAATCTTTGATGTCTCAAAAGAACAAAATGAAACTGTAAAAGCGTGGATAGTTGAAAATTCTGAAAATGCAAATATGTATGACTTATATATAGGCGGAGAAGATGGAGTAGAAATAGAAAATTGTTCTAATATGTTTTACGATTTTTCGGAATGTACTGGTATAAATCTAGAAAATTTATATACGGAAAAAGTTGAAATTTTCGACAATATGTTTTTGGAAGACAGTAAATTGGTTGAACTTACTACTTCTCCAACTTTTGTCACTAGTAAAGCTACATCTTTGCAATATATGTTTTACTTATGTACTAAGCTCAAAAGTATAGATACTAGTCAATGGGATACTAGTAATATAACTAATATGTTTGGAACATTTCGAATGTGTCAAAGTATAGAAAGTTTTGATTTAAGTAATTGGGATACAAGTAACGTCACTGCTACAGATTATTTATTTCAACATTGTCAAAGGTTAAAAACGATATATGTAAGTGATAAATGGAATAATGATAAGGTTTCTAGTTCTGCGAATATGTTTCAAGGTTGCTTATCATTAAAAGGGGCTATTGATTTTGATTCAACTAAAATTACGATTGCATATGCGAATTATACTACAGGATATTTTACACTTAAATAATTAAAGTAATGTTTTGGACTATAAAAAATTCATATAAGCAAATGCAAAATAAATAAGTAGAAGAAATAAAATCGAAAAGAAGGTTATTTTAAACCTTCTTTAATTAAGCTTTAGCATTGTGGAACGAAGTGAAACAAAAACCGCTCGCTATGCGAGTGAGATTAAAAACTTAAAGAAGG
>CALXKD010000052.1 GCA_944388795.1 uncultured Clostridia bacterium | reverse complement strand
AATTTTAGCACTAATTCTATTAAAAATTAGTGCTAATGTTTAAAAAATTTTGAGACATTTTCAAAAATGATTGACAGGATTTTTATAAACACAAAAAAAGCCCTACTTTTTTGTAGGACACGGAAAAGGAGGTTCAGAACGAACCCCCGATTCCAGAGAAATGTGTCAGCGTTACTGGACAATTTCCAGATTTGGTGTTTCGCGGCAGTATACAAACCCATTCGTAGAAAGAGCTGTATAAACTGTGACAATTTCACCGTCCTTTTCAATCTTGTCCGGGCTGACTACTCTGGAGACAAGTATTACTTCGCTCGTTTCCAGCCCATTCTTGTACTCAGGATCGCTATAAAACACTGTTCCTTCGTCAGTCGCTCTGTACTGATTTCCGTCAATCCAGAATTTCCAACTGACATAGTCTTGTGCTAATCCAGACTCCTGAGTTGGTGTTGCTGATGCATTCTGCATTGAGTCTTTCAACTCGTTAATTCTCTCTTCCAAAGAATTATTTGCAACCTGAAGGTCATCCGCCTTAGCCTCGGCTTCTTCAGCTCTATCTGTAGCTTCCTCCAATTCTGCCTCAGAAACGCCAGCCGTTTCAAGCTCTTCTTCAAGAGAACTTACCTCCTGCTGAAGGCTTTTCATCTTAGCCCGTTCGTCGTTGAATCCTAGTTGCGTAAAAACGCTACCAGCTGCTAAGCCTGCTACCAGCAGAAAGATTGCTCCAAAAACAATCGCTAATACCTTCACTGTTGTACTTGTTAAAATCCGTCTCATGTCATTATCCTCCTTCTCTTATATACATACATTTATATGACATACCTTAATTATACCACAAATTTAACATAAATTCAATTTTATGGTTGACAGGCTCAATGGATATATTACTATTTATTGATTATTTAGCCATTTTTCATGTTTTCTCATTGCTTTTTAGGATCGTTTATGATATAGTTATGTAAACGTTAAAATAAAAACTACCAAAAAGGAGAAAATTATGTCTAACAATGAAATACATATAGAAAGCTTTGAAAATAAAACAAAAGAAGATATTTTTTCTGAACTTTCTGCTGTTTGCTCTTCTTTAGCTAGCTATATATCAGAAATTGAAAGAACTGCAAATTTAAGAATTTCAGGTGAAAGATGCATTAATCTAGAAACAAATTTACCTAATGTTGGAATTACCTTACATAACAAATTAGTGGAATTATCACATCAGTTTGAAAAAGCTGGTCTTTCTATATTTTCAGAAAACCTTAAAACTTTTTTGGGTTACGAAGATTTTCCTATTGTTGGAAATGCTATTTTAATAGAATTATTATCATATTTCTCAAAAGCTACTGCTTGCTTAGAAACATATAGTCAAGAATCAGAAATGCTTGTTACTAAAAAAGATGCAGAGGCTTCAAAAAAAGGTCCTTTATATCAATACTATACTAAAATAAGAAGTTTTTTTATTCCTCAAGAACAAGAACCTCCTCTTTTCACAACTGAAGAAACAGAGGCCCTTAATACTCCCTTGAAGGAATATAAACGTATTGATAATAAATTATGGAATTTCACATTAGAAAATAATCTGGTAGATAGCTTAGTCCATTATATAAATCTTGCGAAATACCATCCTTTTGATATGCCTATACTATTAAAAAACTATGTTAATATATATCTAGAAAAGTTGGAATTAACACATTTAATACCTTCTTTACAAGTAGCCGTAACAGAAATGTATAAGCAAGAATTTATAAGGTTAATTGGTCCCGATATAGATTTAAAAACTCTAGCTTTATTTTTGCCAAATTTTGATGAAGAGAAACCTCAAGAAACATCTAGTTTAGGTGAACCAGGCTTATCTGTTACTCCAGAAGACATTGCTGAAATAGATGAAACTGTTTCCGCTGCAGATAGAGCTTCTGCTATAGGTGCTATAAAAAAAGAATTATCAACAAATAAAGATTTAGAAGGACAGCCTAAATCTTCAGATGATTATTCACTATAAGGGAGGAATATATGAATATTCAGTATCAAAATGCTTTAACAGAGGTATCTACTATTTTATCACTAGCATCAAAAGATGTCATACATAAAATACCTCATTCTTTTTTAAGTTTTATTGAAGAAAATAGATCAAAAAAATATACAGTACATTTAGATATGCAACTACCTTTAATAAAACAAAACTTATTGCCTGAAACAAAATCTATTCTTTCTCTAATTTACCGTAGCTATTTATGTAACGCTGAAATGCTTAGAAGATTAGAGATTGAAGATATGATAAAATCCTACAAAATGAATAAAGCTTTAGATATACATCAGATTTTTCATGAAAATTTTAAAAAGTTTCTAAAATAAAAGATTTGATATTTACTTTTATTTTAGGAACTTTTTATATTGCATGTATTTATGAATTTATTTTGATTAATCATCAAATAATAATTTAATACCCCAAAGACCAGATAATCCTACTAAACCATAAACAATTCTTGATAAGATTGTCATGTCTCCGAATAATAATGCTACTAAATCTAGTTCAAATAGTGCAATTAATCCCCAATTGATAGCACCAATGATAATTAATACTAATGCAATTTTATCTATGATTTTCATTTTATTTCCTCCTTTTTTTATTTTTATATTATTTTAACCTTTTTTCTTTTTATTTATACAATTATTGAATTTTTTTATTTTTTATGATAATTTTAAGTAAAGAATATTAGGAGGATATATATTTGGGAAGGAATAGAAGAAATAATCGAAAAAATAAACATATAAATGATGATACTAAAAAAATCACCAATGTTTTATTAAAAGTAATATTTATTCTTGTTATTTTATTTCTCATCATTGTTATATTTAATATTGCTAAAAATTGGATTAATTATCATACAATTACAGAACAATATCTTGAAAATTTAAATACAGTAGAAAATTCCAATGAAGCTGAAAATTTAGATAATCAAGAAGCTTCTAATACAGATACCACATTTAATTTAACTGCTATTGGGGATATTATGTGCCATAATACCCAATATATGGATGCTTATAATTCTAGCACTGGTGAATATGATTTTTCTTATGTATTTGATGATATTAGTTATTATATTAAAAATTCTAGTATTACAGTTGCAAATTTAGAAACCACATTTGCAGGTGAAGATAAAGGTTATAGCAATTATCCAAGATTTAATACACCAGATGCTTTAGCATATAATTTAAAAAAACTTGGGATTGATGTTATTTCTACTGCTGGAAATCATAGTTTAGATTATGGTTTTGATGGTTTATCTAGAACGATTGATGTATTAAATTCTGCCGATATTTCTCATGTAGGAACTTATAAAACACAAGAAGAAAGAGATACCATTGTATTTAAATATGTCAAAGGTGTAAAAATTGCATTTATCAATTATGCCTACGGAACAAATGGAATTACCATTCCTTCTGATAAACCTTTTTGTATAAATTTAATTGATAAAGAGCTTATAAAAAAAGATATTGATAATGCAAAATCACAAAATGCAGATATGATTGTTGCTTCTGTCCATTGGGGCACAGAATATAGTACAGTTCCTAATGATACACAAAATGAATTAGCTGATTTTCTTTTTCAAAATGGTGTAAATATCATATTAGGAACACACCCTCATGTTTTACAAAAAATGGAGAAAAGAACGGTTACATTAGAAGATGGTAGTACACAAGATGGATTTATTATTTATTCTTTAGGAAACTTTATCAGTGATCAGAATGCTGATAATACTAGAACTTCTATTATTTTAGATTTACAAATAACAAAACATACAGATAACTCTGTAACCGTAGATAATATAAATTATATTCCTATATATATGTATAAAGATACTTCTGCAAGTAGCCAAAAAATGAAATTATTAGATATTAATAAAACTATTTCTTTATATGAGGCTGGAACAGATACTTCTATTGGAAAGAATATGTATACCTTCTTAAAAGGAGAATTAGATACCATTTCTAAAATTTTAAATACATAAAAGAAAGATACACCTTTATATAAGGTGTATCTTTTTTTTAATTTAACATATCTTTTCTCTTTAGCCACCATGTTACCACTAATGTTAATATAACTGCAATTAACACCATGATAATAAATCCCATTGGACTATTTTCAAATGGTAATTTTACATTCATTCCCCAAAAACTTGATATCATTGTTGGAATAGCAAGTACAATTGTAATAGAAGTCAAAAATTTCATAACACCATTTAAATTATTAGAAATAATTGATGCATATGCATCCATTGTTCCATTTAAAATGTTTGTATATATCTGAGCCATTTCTATTGCCTGTCTATTTTCAATAATCGCATCCTCTAAGATATCCTCATCATCATCATATAATTTCACAATTTTTCCTCGCATAGTTTTTTCCATGACAATCTCGTTTGATTTTAGTGATGTTGCAAAATATACCAATCCTTTTTCTAAACTTAATAATTTTAATAACTCTTTATTTTTCATAGAATTTTTTAAAATATATTCTGCAATTTCTGTTTCCTTATTAATTTGTTTTAGGTAATTTAAAAAGTATGATGAATTTAAGTAAAAGATTTGAAAAATAAATCTGGTCTTTTTATATGTTTGAAAGTTTTTAATCTTTCTTTTTTCAAAATCCTCTATAACTTTATTTTTTCTTAAAGATACCGTTATAAAAAAGTCATCTCTAACTACAATCATTCCTAATGGCATTGTTGAATAAATATCATTATCTTCACTTTTTTCAATTACAGGAACATCTATTACAAAAAGAATTGTGTTGTCATCTTCTTCCTCATCAATTCTGGCCTTTTCTTCATAGTCTAACGCATCTCTTATAAAGTCCTCTTGAATATTGATGCTTTCACATACTCTTTTGATTTCATTTTCGGAGGGATTTACTAAATTAATCCAACTTCCTTTTCTAAATTCTTTAATTTCTTCCAATTTGTTTGTTTCCATGTTTGTGTTATAAATTTTTAGCAAATCTCTCACCCCTTTTTAAAATTTACATAATTTGTATTTTAAAACAAAAAAATAAATCTAATGTTTTTATATATATTTAGATTTACTTTTTAATATTGTAGTGGTGCGCCATAGAGGAGTCGAACCTCCGACCATCAGATTAAGAGTCTGCTGCTCTACCAACTGAGCTAATGGCGCATTTTTCATTTAGACATATATTATTATACTACTTTTTTTTCTTTTGTCAATACCAAAAAATCCATCTCTAAGAGATGGATCATTTTAATTTTTCAATTTTTATTATTCAGTTGTTTCTGTTTGTGTTGTTTCTGTATCTGGAGCTTGTTGCTCTGGTTCTTTTTGTGTGACTGTTTCCTCTTGATTTGTTTCTGGATTTGTAGTTACAGGTTCAGGTGTATTAGAAGAACTTTGATTAGAAGTCGTTTGGGCTGTTCCTCTATTTACAATCCTTTGCATTGCACTATATGTATCTTTTGACAATAATTCTGTTGAAACTACTTTTCCATCTAATCTTTTTGTCATATAGGTTTTTGTTACTAAACCATTCGCACCTTTTTGTTTAACCACTTCTTTTCCTGCTGCTAAACTTGAATCTTCTACATATTTTGTTGTATATGGTATTGTAGAAACAGTTTCTGTACTAAATGAATATGTATATTCTCTATCTGCTTCTTTTATTCCGAATATAGAAACTGTTGCAATTCCATTTTTAGCTGATGCAATAATTTTTACAGGATATGTTCTTGTATTTTTAAATCTAAAATCTGTTGAGCCATATACCACTGTTGCATCTCTTCCTGCTTTAACATAAGATGTAACAAATTGATGATTTCTTCTTTCTACAATTTCCATATCAGACATTAAAGCTGCATTATATAATGTTGAAGATATTTGGCAAATACCTCCCCCTAATCCGTCTACTACTTGACCACTTTCATATATTTTCGCATTTTTATATCCTGCAGCAGCTGTTCTTGGACCTAATGTTTCATTATATGAGAAGGTTTCTCCTGGCATAATTACTTTTCCATTTAATTTTTGACAAGCTAATACTAAATTTGTCGTTCTATCTGTATCACTTGCATCATATCTGGTTGTAAATGTTGATAACTGATCTGGAAATGCTTCTGTTCCTATTTGATCAATTGTTACATTTGGCTTTGTGATAATCAAATCAATTACATATTCATCTTTTACTTCAGCGGCAATAGTTTCTTTTGCTTTCTCTACATCAAAATCTATTCCTTCCACTTCTGGATAAATTGCAAATGGATCTTTTGTGTAATACGCATCTTGTGCTTCTTTATATACTTCACTATGTATTTTATCTATATCAATATCTTGTGGTGTCTTTGTTTCTACTGGAATTTCTATAACGCCTTCTGTAACATGAATATCATTTAACATTTCTTTTACTTGTGTTAATAGGTCGTCTGTTTTTATGACTATACCTTCTTTTCCTCTTGTTATAATCAATTTATCCTCTTCTATACTATAACTAGGTTCTATTAAAATACCTGGCAAATTTGATCCTATATCCTCAATTGTTTGCTTTGTTGTTTCTTCATTTAATGTCATATTCACATGAATATCTCTTTTTCCTACTAGTGTTCCTAATATATTGTAATTGTTAACAAAAATATTACTGTTTCTTCCTAAAGAATATGCCTCATTTACAGCTGTTTCGACATCATAGTTTACCTCCATAAGTGTAGCATTTAATTCTGATTCGAATTCTTCATATTTTAAATCAATATTTGTATTCATTTTCTCGGCATATATTGTTTCTAATTTTGCTTTTGCTTCTTCTTGTGTTAAACCTGATACATCCACACCATTTATGGTAATACCACTTATAATTTTATTATTATTAATATTGGTTAATGCAAAAGCCGTAGAAAATAGTAATGCCACAATTGCGACAATTATAATAGAAATGACAATTTTCTTAATGCTTCTTTTTTTCTTTTTTTCTTTTTTAACCTCTGCTTTTTCTTTATTGTTATCTACATTTTTTTCAGTATCTTTCTTTTCCTTTTTTGATTTTTTTTCTTCTGTTTTGTTATCCTTCTTATCTATATCTTCTTTCTTTTTTGTTTCCTCTTTTTGCTCTTTCGTCTTATCTATTTTATTTTCTGCATCTTTATCTTTTTCTTTTTCTTTGTTTTCTTTTATTTCAGTTTCTTCCTTATTTTCTGTATCTTCCTGCTCAACTATGGTTTTATCTTTTTCTTCTGTTATCTCTTCTGGTTTCTTATTCTCTTTTTTTATCTCTTCTTTTGGATTCACTTCTATTTCCTCCATTATCTCTTCTTTCATAATATCTTCCCCTTTTTACATTCTACTTAAATATTATCATATTCTTGTTTTTTTGACAATATACTTTATCAGTTTCAAATTGTTTATTTCTCCTTATATAGTTTATTCTCTCTAGCTTTTCCTCATTCACATATTTGTTACAAAATAATTACAATTTGATTACATTTTTGATATTTTGTTTATTTTTAAAAAAAATACTTGAACAATGTAAGATTTAATATTATAATGTTGCTAGCAAAAGATAAACAAGGAGAGATTAAAAAGATGGAGTTAACAAAGAATATATTTTTTAATACAGATAAATTAGTTGAAAATACCAAAGTTAAAATTTCATACACAGGAAAATTATTTCAAGATGCTTCTAAAGAAGTATCTATTCATTATGGTTTTGGTGAAAACTGGGACAATATTCATGATGTTGTTATGGAAAAGACTGACTTAGGTTTTCAAGCTGAAATAACTCTAGGTGAAGGTAATACTTTTAATTTCTGTTTTAAAGATGAAAATAACAATTGGGATAACAATAATGGTCAAAATTATATATTTAATTTGGAAAAACTTCCAACAGAATTATTGGTTCTAGATGATGAACCAGTTTCTTTAGGTTCTGCTAAAAAATTAAGAAGAGCATATTTATGGAGTAAGAAAATTCGTTTAGCTGTTTATAAAATTATTACTTATCTTCCAAAAATTATTTCTGGAAATTATAAGAAAAAATCTACAAATAGTAATGAAAATTAAATATTATAAAAAAGAGTACAACTTGAAGTGCACCCCAAATGTTAGACAAAAAGTAAACATTTGGAGGTGTATTTTTTATGAGTAAATATTCTAATGAAT
>CALXKD010000051.1 GCA_944388795.1 uncultured Clostridia bacterium | reverse complement strand
AAAGTATCTATAATATTTTTTTGGTTGAGACATTTTCTCAAATGATTTATTAAGACATTATCACAAATGAATCAGAAACAAAATTTTTTAAAGGATAAAGTACTTGAAAAAATTTTAAAAATAGTATATAATTTTTTGCCAAGTGAGAAGGAGAAAAAATATGTTAGTAAATAAAAATATAATCGATAGTTTATGTAATGACGCAGGCGTTTCTGAAACCAAAAAGGCTAATGAATATAGAGAACAAAAAAAAGTGAAAATCATAGATTATACTTATCAAAACGCTTTAAATTTTGAGGTAAAGGCAGAGGTAGTGGATGAGGAAAAATATGATACATATATAGCCATTGCTAAGGGAGAAGTGCAAGATATTACTTGTACATGTGAGGAGTATCGTAATCATTATGGTGTGTGTAGGCATACATTAGCAACGATTATGCAATTTGCAACAGATTTTGAAAAAACAGAACAAATTGAAAAAATTGAGAACAAATTATCAGATACCATACAATCAACCTCTAGTTATGATAAATATAGAGGATTTAAGCAAATTGTTAATATTTTTTATAATGAAGAGATAGAAGGAATAGAAGAAGAGGAAACAGAATTAAAAGAACAAGGCACCATAAAATTAGAACCAGAAATATTTTATGATAAATTTACAGGAGATATGAAGGTAGAGTTTAAAATAGGTAATAAGAAAATGTATAAAATCAAAAGCTTATCAGATTTTTATACAAGAATGTTAAATAAAGAATTATATAAATATGGGCAAAAACTTCAATTTGTACATACTAGAGAGAGTTTTGAAAAAGAAAGCTTGCCATTATTAGATTTTTTAATGAAATATGCAGAAATTATAAAATATGCTAACTCAAATTCAAATAGTAATTATCGATTTTATGGAAATGCTTTGAGTGAAACCAATATCATACTAAGTAATAGTGGAATTGATGATTTGTTTGAAATATTAAAAGGTAAAAAAGTAAGTTTTCAAAAGGAATATAATCAAACAGAAATAGAATTTACAGAAGAACAACCGAACATTCAATTTAGACTAATTAAAAGAGATGAAGATAATTATGAAATTATACCAAATGTGGAAATATATAAAATTTCAATATTAAAAGGTAAGGCATATAAATATATATTAGATGAAAATAAATTATACAGATGTAATAAAAAATTTGAAAAATCCAATTTAAAATTATTAGAAATATTTAGACAAAATTATATGACAGAAGTAATGCTAGGAAAAGAAGAATTATCACAACTTTTTTCTGTTATTATTCCTAAAGTAAAAAATGCAATTAAACTAGAAAATATTTCAGAAGAGGAAGTAGAAAAATATAGACCACAACCACTAATTACAAAGGTATATCTAGATTTTGATAATCATGATTATTTAGTAGCAGAAGTAAAGTTCTGCTATGGAAATAAAGAATTTAATCCATTAAATGAAAAAGAAAAGATAGAAATACCAAGAAATATGATAAAAGAAACAAAAGCATTAAATATATTTAGAAAAACAGGTTTTATGCTTGATGTAAAAAATCTAAGATTTATTTTACCAGACAATGATAAAATTTATGAATTTTTAACGCAAGATATCCAATATTATATGCAAAATTTTGAAGTATTGGTAACAGAGAATTTTAAGAAAAAACAAATCAGGCAACCTAAAATGGGTAGTTTAGGAGTGAAGGTAGAAAATAATTTACTTTCCATCAATTTAAACAATTTAGATATTGATGTAAAAGAACTAGAAAAAATTATGCAAAAATATAATCTAAAGAAAAAGTATTATCGACTAAAGGATGGAAGTTTTCTAGAGTTAGAAGGAAATAAAGAGATAGATTTTTTAGATAAATTAGTAACTGGAATGGATATAGAATACAAAGATATACAAGATGGAGAAGTGAATCTACCAATGTATAGAAGTCTATATCTAGAAGAATTATTAAAGGGAACAAAGGGAAATCAAGTAATAAAGAATGAAGCCTATAAACATATGGTTAATGAATTAGATAAAGATAAAATAGATGATGATATACAAATTCCAGATGTATTAAAAGAAACCTTGAGATATTATCAGAAAATAGGCTTCAAATGGTTAAAAACATTAGATAAATATAAATTTGGTGGAATACTTGCAGATGATATGGGATTGGGAAAAACCGTTCAGATGTTATCTGTTATTGTAGATTATCTACAACATGTGAATAAAGAGGAGAGAAAAACAAGCATTGTCATATCTCCAAGTTCTTTGGCATTAAATTGGCAAAATGAAGCTACTAAATTTACAGGACAATTAAAGACCATAGTGATAAGTGGAACATTGGCAGAAAGAAAAAGAAAAATTGCAGAAATGGAACAGTATGATTTAGTCATCACTTCTTATGATTTATTAAAAAGAGATATAGAATTATATAAAGAAAAAAATTATGATTTTCGATACATTATTGCTGATGAAGCACAATATTTAAAAAATAGTAATACACAAAATGCAAAATCAATAAAGAAAATACATGCAGAAACAAGATATGCTTTAACAGGCACACCGATTGAAAATTCATTAGCAGAATTATGGTCTATATTTGACTATATTATGCCAGGATATTTATTTTCTTATAAAAAGTTTAAAACATTATATGAAACTCCCATTGTCAAAGAAAATGATGAAAAAGCAATGAATAAATTAAAAATGTTAATAGAACCATTTATTTTAAGAAGAACGAAATCAGAAGTATTAACAGAGCTTCCTGAAAAGACAGTTACAGTTTTAAATAATGAAATGGAAGAAGAACAAAAAAATATCTATGTTTCTTATCTAGCACAAGCTAGAACAGAAGTGGCTGAAGAGATTAATTTGAATGGTATAGAAAGAAGTCATATTAAAATATTGGCTGTTTTAACAAGACTAAGACAAATTTGTTGTCATCCTAGCTTATTTATAAAAGATTATACAGATGGAAGTAGTAAATTAAATCAATGTATGGAAATTATAGAAGATGCGGTGAAGGGAAATCACAAAATATTATTATTTTCTGGATATACTTCTATGTTTCCCATTATTGAAAAAGAACTACAAAAACGAGATATACAATATTTTAAATTGACAGGTGCAACAAAGGTAGATGAAAGAATTGATTTAGTAGATGAATTTAATGAAAATGCAAATATAAAGGTATTTCTAATATCATTAAAAGCTGGAGGAACAGGATTAAATTTGACGGGAGCAGATATGGTAATACATTACGATCCTTGGTGGAATTTATCTACAGAAAACCAAGCAACAGATAGAGCATATAGAATTGGACAAAAGAATAATGTGCAGGTCTATAAATTAATAACCAAAAATTCGATTGAAGAAAAAATTTATGAATTACAACAAAAGAAAGCAGAGCTGATTGATAATATGCTAAGTACAAAAACATCATTTATCAATCAATTATCTAAAGAAGATATTATGAGATTATTTCAAGAATAGAGGAAGGAGCAGAATTACAAAATTTATATGAAAAATTATATAACAGTTATTGGTGGAGGATTGGCAGGAACAGAAGCAGCATATCAAATTGCTAAAAGAGGAATTCAAGTAAAACTATATGAGATGAAGCCTATAAAATATTCACCAGCACATAACAATCAAAATTTAGCAGAAATTGTGTGTAGCAATTCTTTTAAATCAAATTTATTGACAAATGCATGTGGACTTTTGAAGGAAGAATTAAGAAGATTAGATTCTCTATTAATCAAAATAGCAGATGAAACAAGTGTACCTGCTGGACAAGCTTTAGCGGTAGATAGAGAAGTGTTTTCTGAAAAAGTAACAAAAATCATTGAAGAAAATGAAAATATAGAAATTATACATGAAGAAATCACAAATATTGAAGAAATGGCAAAAGAAGGAATTGTAATTGTTGCAACAGGACCGTTAACATCAGATGATTTGGCAAAAGATATTCAAAAAATAACAACGCAAGATAAACTATATTTTTATGATGCGGCTGCTCCTATTATTCATAAAGAAAGCATAAATTTTGATATTGCTTTTTATGGAGATAGATATCATCAGGAAAAGAAGAAGGACGAAAATATAGAGGAATGGAAAAAACGATTAGAAGAGGAAAAAGAAGAACAAAGCTATATTAATCTTCCGATGAATCAAGAAGAATATGAAAACCTTGTAAAAGGACTGGTAAATGCAGAAGTAGTAACTTTACATGAATTTGAAAAAAGAGAGATTTTTGAAGGGTGTATGCCAATTGAAATTATGGCTAAAAGAGGAGTAGATACATTGCGATTTGGACCATTAAAACCAGTGGGATTTGATGATCCAAGAACGGGTAAAAGACCTTATGCAGTTGTACAGCTAAGACAAGATGATAAACAAGCGACCATGTATAATATGGTAGGATTTCAAACAAATCTAAAATATGGGGAACAGAAGAGAATATTTACTATGATTCCTGGACTTGAAAATGCAGAATTTGTAAAATATGGTGTGATGCATAGAAATACATATTTAAATTCTACAGAATTATTAGATGAAACATATAACTTAAAAAGAAATCAGCATATTTATTTTGCAGGACAAATTACAGGTGTGGAGGGATATGTAGAATCTATTTCTTCAGGAATGGTTGCAGCATTAAATGCTATACAAGATTTCAATCATCAACAAGAAGTGCATGAAAAACATAAAATTACATTTTCGCAATATACAGTAATAGGAAGTTTAGCAAAATATATTTCAACACCCAATACAAAATTTCAACCTATGAATGCAAATTTTGGAATATTACCAGAACTAGAGGGGAAAAAGATAAAGGATAAAAAAGAGAGATATATGAGGTTGGCAGAAAGAAGTTTAGAAAATATTTCTAAATAAGAGCCATAATAAAAAACTTGAATTTGGATATAATAGGAAAATCCTAAAAAAATTAGGAAATTCCATTGACTTATAAATACAAAAATGGTAAAATATATACCGTTATGGTAGATTGCATATATTGTGCAGTTCCGTAACGGTATATCTATTTTATAACATACAAATATTTCAAAAATATGACAAAAAAATCTATAAAATAGATGTCAAATTTTTAAAATTCAAAATTAGGAGGTGAAATTTAAGTGCCAACAATTAATCAATTAGTAAGAAAAGGAAGACAAACAGGCGTAACAAAATCAAAATCTCCAGCATTACAACATGGATGGAACTCAAAAAATAAGAGATTAACAAACAACAGAGCTCCACAAAAAAGAGGAGTTTGTACAGTTGTTAAAACAGTTACACCTAAAAAGCCAAACTCAGCTTTAAGAAAAGTTGCCAGAGTTAGACTTTCAAATGGTTATGAAGTTACTTCATATATTCCAGGTATCGGACATAACCTACAAGAGCACAGTGTTGTATTAATTAGAGGTGGTAGGGTAAAAGACCTTCCAGGTGTTAGATACCATATCATCAGAGGAACATTAGATACAGCAGGTGTAAAAGACAGAATGCAAGCGCGTTCTAAATATGGAGCAAAAAAACCAAAAAAATAAAAACAAATTAACAAATTAAAATGAAAAGAACTAGTGCTTGTACTCTTACTAAACTTAAGGTACTTAAATTTAGATAGAATATATAGCACTATACGGAAAAGGAAACTTTTCAGAGTACCTAAATGCTTTTATGAAGCATTAATACAAATTAAGGAGGGAAGAATAGTGCCAAGAAAAGGATATGTAGCAAAAAGAGATGTTTTACCAGATCCAATATATAATAGCAAAGTTGTTACAAAATTAGTAAACAATATTATGTTAGATGGTAAAAAATCTGTAGCACAAAAAATCGTATATGATGCATTTGACATCATAAAAGAAAAAGAAGGAAAAAATCCACTAGAAGTTTTTGAAGCAGCTTTAGAAAATGTTATGCCAGTTCTTGAAGTTAAAGCAAGAAGAGTTGGTGGTGCAACATACCAAGTACCATTAGAGATTAGACCAGAAAGAAGACAAACTTTAGGATTAAGATGGATTGTAACATATGCTAGAAACAGACATGAAAAAACAATGGCTGAAAAATTAGCAGGAGAATTAATTGATGCTGTAAACGGAAACGGTGGAGCATTCAAGAAGAAAGAAGATACACATAGAATGGCTGAAGCTAATAAGGCTTTCGCACATTATAAATGGTAAAATTTAAGAGAGGGGGAAATATAAATGGCAGGAAGAGCATACCCACTTGAAAGAACAAGAAATATAGGAATAATGGCTCACATTGATGCTGGTAAAACAACAACAACAGAGAGAATATTATTCTATACAGGAAAAACACATAAAATAGGAGAAGTTCATGAGGGTGCAGCAACAATGGACTGGATGGAGCAAGAACAAGAAAGAGGTATCACAATTACATCTGCTGCTACAACATGTTTCTGGAATAACAATAGAATTAACATTATTGATACTCCTGGACACGTTGACTTTACAGTAGAAGTTCAAAGATCTTTAAGAGTTCTTGACGGTGCCGTTACAGTTTTAGCTGCGAAAGGTGGAGTTCAACCACAAACAGAAACAGTTTGGAGACAAGCTGATAAATACAAAGTTCCAAGAATGGTATATGTTAACAAAATGGACGTTACAGGTGCTAACTTTGAACTATGTATAGACCAATTAAAAAACAGATTAAAAGCAAATGCAGTTGCTATCCAATTACCAATTGGAGCAGAAGACAATTTCAAAGGAATTGTTGACTTGATTAAAATGAGAGCTTTTATTCATAAAGATGACTTAGGAAGAGAAATTGAAGAAACAGATATACCAGCAGATATGGTAGAAGATGCTAAAAAACATCGTGATATTATGATAGAAGCTGTTGCAGATCAAGATGAAGAATTAATGATGAAATATTTAGAAGGTGAAGAACTAACAGAGGAAGAAATCAAAAAAGGTTTAAGAAAAGGAACAATCGATAACACAATCGTTCCAGTATGTTGTGGTTCTTCATACAAAAACAAAGGTGTTCAAGAATTATTAAATGCAATTGTTGACTATATGCCATCACCATTAGATATTCCACATATCAAAGGTGTTGACTTAGATGGTAATGAAGTTGAAAGAGTAACTTCTGATACAGAACCATTTGCAGCATTAGCATTTAAAATTGCAACAGATCCATTTGTTGGAAAATTATGCTTCTTTAGAGTATATTCTGGTACATTAGAATCAGGTTCTACTGTATTAAACTCTAATAAAGATAAAAAAGAAAGAATCGGAAGAATCTTACAAATGCACTCAAATCACAGAGAAGATATAGACAAAGTATATGCTGGTGATATTGCAGCTGCAGTAGGATTAAAAGAAGTAACAACAGGAGATACATTATGTGATATGAATGCACCAGTTATCTTAGAATCAATGGAATTCCCAGAGCCAGTTATCGATATCGCTATCGAGCCTAAAGATAAAGTAGCTCAAGAAAAAATGGCAATTGCATTGACAAAATTTGCTGAAGAAGATCCAACATTTAAAACATATACAAACCAAGAAACAGGACAAACTATCATTGCTGGTATGGGTGAGTTACACCTAGATATCATTGTTGATAGATTAAAAAGAGAATTCAAGGTTGAATGTAATGTTGGTAAGCCACAAGTTGCTTACAAAGAAACAATTAGAAATAAAGTAAAAGTTCAAGGTAAATTTATTCGTCAATCTGGTGGTAAAGGACAATATGGTGATGTTTGGTTTGAAATGGAACCATTAGAGCCAGGAAAAGGAATCGAATTCGAAAGCAAAATTGTCGGAGGAGCTGTTCCTAAAGAATATATTAAACCAATTGAACAAGGTATGAGAGAAGCAGCAGAAAGTGGAGTACTTGCTGGATACCCAGTTATTGACTTTAAATGTACATTAGTTGATGGTTCATACCATGAAGTTGACTCTTCAGAAATGGCATTCAAAATTGCCGCATCTATGGCTTTCAAAGAAGGTTGTAAACAAGCTAAATCAGTTATATTAGAGCCTATTATGAAAGTTGAAATAACTGTTCCAGAAGAATACATGGGAGATGTTATTGGTGATGTAAACTCAAGAAGAGGTAGAATGGAAGGTATGGATGGAAATGATGGAATGCAAGAAATCCACGCATTTATACCATTATCAGAAATGTTTGGATATGCAACAGACTTACGTTCTAAAACACAAGGTAGAGGAACATACTCTATGGAACCTTCTCATTATGAAGAAGT
>CALXKD010000050.1 GCA_944388795.1 uncultured Clostridia bacterium | reverse complement strand
GCGTCTTTAGGCGCTGGCAATGTTATATGCCCTTTTAGGGCTTGTTCAAACCACGCGTTTTACACGTGGTTATGATTATGTATTCTGATTTTTCTTATGAAAGAATTTAGATTTTAAATAGTCTAAAAAAACACATAAAATAATAGAAAGTAAACAGAAAATAATGAATATAATAATTAGTATGATTTGTTTTACTTTTGGTAATGCATATAAATACAATAAATAATTGCTAATCATAGTATATTCCACCTTTTTACAATATTTTCTATGGAATATTTTATGAAACAAAAAACAACAAATCAATATAATATATTCAAAACAATATAAAAAGCACAAAAAAGTTTAAGAAAACGATTATTTTTTTATGAAAATAGTAATGTCCTTAATAATATCTATTGCTTTTTCAATTTCTTCATTTGTATAACTTTCTAATAACCTTTGAGTTTTATCGATAACATGATCATCAATACCAAACAAAATATAATCAGCAGAATATCCACTGATATCTCTAAGCTTTTTAATACTTCTATACACCAAATTTCCTCGACCTTCTTCAACTAATCCTAAAAATTGACTAGATATACCAATTTCTTTAGCTAATTGAGTTTTATTCATATGAAGTTCATTTTCTCTAATATATTTGATTCTTTTACCTCTTAAAATTTGTTCATTCTTTTCTGATTTTAAATCAAGTTGATTCATAAGTTTTTCCTCCTTATACACTTTATTTTCAGTAGTAGAAATATGTATAATTAAATTTTATAATATGATATATACAATCAAGTGGTAAAATATTTTGTAGAAATATGGAATTTTATGGAGAAATATGGTATATTGTGAGAAAAAAAGAAAGGGTGTGTACAAATGAAAGCTATGAAAATATTGATAATAGAAGATGATGTAAATGATTGTAATAATTTTATCAATTGTGCAGAAAATAGAAATGATATTGAAATAGTAGGAATGACAGATTCAGATGTAGAAGGACTAAAATATGTAAAATCAAAGCACCCAGATGGGATTGTGCTAGATTTAGAATTAAATAATAGTATAACAGGAAACATGGATTCTCTAGACTTTTTGTCAGAATTAAAAAATTTAAAATTAGATTATGAACCAATCATTATTGTAACAACACATATTAATTCTAAAAGAATATATGATATGCTACATAGAGAAGGAGTAGATATCATATTGTATAAAAATCATCCTAGATATACAGCAAATTATGTATTTAATAAGTTTATAGATTTAAGAGAAATTGAACCAACAAAAACAGTAGAGATATTAAAGGAGGAAATAAAAGAACATAAAGAGAAAATATCAGATGCGATTATTAGAGAGTTAGATCTGATAGGAATACCAGCAAAAATGGTAGGTAGACAATATATACATGATGCTATACTATATTTGATTGAAAACAAAGGAGATAATGAAAATGTTATTAGATATTTAACAAAAATATATAAAAAGTCTGGAAATACTATTACAAATGGTATACAAAATGCAATTATTCATGCATGGAATAAGACTGCAATAGATGACTTGTTAGAATATTATAAGGCAAGAGTTAATCCAGAAACTGGTATACCAACACCAATGGAATTTATATATTATTATGTAGAAAAATTAGAAAGAGAGATATAAAAATGAACATATCATAGGTGTCAAATAATACAATTGATATTTATGATATGTTTTTTTCTATATTCGACAAATTTCTACCATTTTTTTTCACTAAAAGTTACCGTCTTTTTTTCCTAAGAAGATGGTAATTTTTATTTGTAGAGAAACAAAAAAGTTTTTCTATAAATGCTAAGGAAAAAGGTGGTGATTAATATGTATGATTGGGTTGAAGAACTTTGGAGATGGGTTAGTAAATGGTTATAGAAAATATTGTTCTATCAATAAGAAGGGGTTTATAAAAGTATAAAGACCTTCTTATTTTTTATTTATATTATATTATATATTGAATATATTAATTACATTTTATATAATACAAATAGAGGGATAAATATGGAGTATAGAGTTAATTTAGAAAGTTTAAACTATTTAGCAGATATAGTAAAAATATTTATAATTATTTTATATACATATTATATAGAATTAAATATAATAAACAGAGAAGTTTCTAAAAAGATTAATATATTTCTTATAATATTTTTTATATTAATAACATTTTTTTGTAAAATGCTAAAAGATTTATATGGATTTGCTTACTATATTATATATTTGATATTTATACTAAGTTTTGTGATTTTTAAAGTATGTAAAACTAATTTGACACAGTCTATAATTTCAGTAGCAATTTCATTAAGTATCAATTATATTATGTTTCTCATATCAACAATTATCTGTTACATATTAAATATAATTTTTGATATAAATAATGATTATTATAGTCTAATTATCATTTTAATAATTTATACTATATTTATATACTTATTTTCTAAAATAAAAAGATTTAAAAGAGGAATTTTATTTTTAAAAGAAAAGCTAAAAAATGAATATATGGATATCATAATGCTAAATGTAAGTATAACAATATTATTTTCTGTAATATTGTTGTCTAATTACGACGAAAAGATTAGTGAAAAACTTGGATTTAGTTTTGTTATCTTTGCTATCATCATGTTCATCACTATTCAAAAGTCATTACAATTGTACTATAAACAAAAGCTACGAGAAAGAGAAACAGAAGAAATAAAAGAAGAATTGAAGGATAAGAATAAAGAAATCGAAGAATTACAAAAAGAAAATCTAAAACTTAATAAAATAAATCATTCCATAGCACATAAACAAAAATCATTAGAATATGAATTAAATCAACTACTAGGAAAAGTAGATGTATCAGATAACCTAAAGAATAAAGTAGAAAACTTATCAAAAGAAATGCAAAAAGACACAATTAATGTAGAATTAACAAAAACCAATATTAATGAAATAGATAATATGCTAAAATATATGCAATCAGAATGTGTGAAAAATAAAATAGATTTTGAATTACAAATAAATGGAAATATACATCATATGGTAAATAAATATATTTCTAAAGAGGATTTGGAGATATTATTAGCTGACCATATAAAAAATGCAATGATAGCAATAAGACATGGTGATAATATAAATAAAAGTATTCTTGTGAGATTGGGAATAATTGATGGATTATATAGTTTATACATTTATGATTCTGGAATAGAATTTGATTTAGAAACATTAATAAATCTAGGAATGAAACCAAGTACGACACACAAAGATGATGGTGGAACAGGTAT
Source organism: uncultured Clostridia bacterium (assembly GCA_944388795.1). Classification (GTDB taxonomy): domain Bacteria; phylum Bacillota; class Clostridia; order TANB77; family CAG-508; genus CAG-269. The sequence continues at coordinate 5,004 of CALXKD010000050.1, read as the reverse complement.
GGGATTTATGAATACTTTTGATACATTAAAGAAATACAATGCAAGTATCATTATTGAAGAATATGGTAAACCATCTAAAGAAAAATTTACAAAAGTAATAAAAATAATTTTTGATAAAGAAAATACATATAAAATATCTTCATATCGTGAAGAAGAAATTAGAAAAAAAGATATTGAGAAACGAATAGAAATATTGAAATAGCAATATTACAGCTCTGCTACATTTATGTTAAATTTTAGTAACAATATTGTAACGATATGTTTTATTTGATATACTAAAATTGTAAAAATGAGAGAAGAGGGTGTTGTCATGAATGACGAAAACAAACGACCAACTATAAAAGGAATAAAGAAAGGAATAAAAGAAAGATTTTCTAACATAAGAAACAAGAGTAAGGTATGGAGCTTACGACACAAACCAACTGAAAAAGCAACAGGAGATGGTGAAAAAATAACAGCTATGGAATCCAATTCTTATGTGATAAATAAAGAACAGGGAAAAGGATTTGCATATTTTGAAGGATTACCTGAAAATGCACAACCTGTAGTAGGCTTCTATATTAAGAAAACACAAGAAAATACGGAGGAACAACAAAAAAAGGGGAATAAATGGAGAATTATTCCAATTGTTGTATTATTGGGAGCAGGCGCATTATCAATGAGAGGATGCACTGCTGAAGAAACTGTTGTAGAGGAAAAGGTAGTACCTATAGAAGTTACCTTACATGATATAGAAAATCCTTCAACATTTGCATGGGGAATAGAAGGACAGGCTGCACAAGAAGGAAAATTTGTAAATGAGATGCAAGGTCAAGGAAGTGATGGAGCATATTATGATTCTGATGTTGTTTTTGAGAATGAGTATAAGGCAGCGAAAGATGGTGAGAAGTATGAAGAAACTCAAAAACAAGTAAAAGAAGGATTAAAAGATTTAGAAGGAAAAGAAGCCACTACTGTAAAATTAGCAGATGTACAAGAAAAAATAGAAGATATGAATGAAACATATACAGAAAAACAAGCTGTTGTGGATGAAAATAAAGATAAATTCATGAAAGATGTAGATATGTATCCAGATAGTAATACAGGAATAGAAAAGGCAGCAGCTGAATATATTTCACAAAGTTTTAATGAAAATCAAGAACTACTTGAAGAAAATCAAAAAACAGTAGAGGATTTAATAGATAAAGCAAAAGAAGGAGCTGTCAATATTCATGAGGTAAAAGAGGAGAAAGATGGAGATATAACAATAACAGGAGAACAGGTTGTAGAAATGGTAAAACAAGAAGAACTTAAAGGTATTAAAGCAGCAATTAGAAATATACAGGACTTCTTCAAAGGGTTATTTAACCAAAAAACAGAAGAACAAAGATAAGTATAAAAATGAAGAGAGGAATTATAAAATAATGAATAATTATAGTAATGTTTTAACAGAAACTAGCGAAGTGCTAAAGTATTTTGATAAAAGCATTTTAGAAAAAATACCTCAAAAATTAAGAGATAAAATACAAGAAAATCAGAATAGAGCATATCATTTTCAATATGATAAAAGCAAAACATTAGTAGAGCAGAAAATTATGCAGGAAACAAAGGATTTAATTAGTGCCATATATTTAATGTATTGTTGTGATGGAGAAGAAAGAAAACAATTAATGGATATATGTAAAGAAAATGAAAGAAAAAAATTAGAAGAACTTAATCAAAATTATGATGACTCTGGATTGTTTAAAAATATAGAAGAAAATACAGGAAATGTAGAGAATATTGCAAACAATAAAATAGCAGTTATAGGAGAGGAAAAATGGTATCAAAAACTGTATACAAAAATAAAATCCTTTGTTAATAGAATTTTTGGAAAATAATTTGAAAGGAGCCTTGAAAATATGCAAGAAAGTTTTAAAAAGGGAACAGTTGTCAAATTAGATGAAAATGCAGAAAAAAACTATATTGTTGTAGAAAGCATGGATAAAGGAAATAAAGAATATATACTTTTAACAACATGTGAAGGAGAGATTGATCTAGAAAATAAAGTGATGAAAGATATGAAGGTGGATTTTTCTAATTTATTTATGGTTTGCTATGATAAAGAAAATCAAAGCTTTTCTTATGATAGTAATAAAGAAATTATAGAAACACTAATTAAAAGATTATTATAAAAAGTAGTACAAAATTGTACTACTTTTTGTCATTTTAAAATCCAATAATATCATTATAAATTTCAATAGCAAATTTGTCTGTCATACCTGAAATATAATAAATAATACATTTATAAAAATCTTTTTCATTGTTAAAATCAAAGATAATATCATTAATTAATTTTAATTTTTTTCGGTTACCTAAATCATAATAATTAGATAAAAATCCTAAAAAACTATCATAAAGCTTTAAAGAAATTTTAGATAAGGTATTTTTTAAATGAGATAAAGTATTTTCCTTGTCATAACAAGCCTTTAATGTATTATATATTTCATTTAATACCAAATCAAAATATTGAATAGATGGCTTTAATCTCTCCGAATAATAGATATTTCTATAATTAAAAGCTTTAATTTGGTTTAATAAATCAAAAGCCTCCTCTGAAAAACATAATCCCTTTTCAGGAGAAGAATTTTTTACTAAATCACATACTAAATAATTAATAATAGCTGTATTATTAATTTTCTTTTCAGGTAAATCATAATGTAATAATTTATATAATTCGTCTAAATGCTCATCAATAATACCAAGACTAATTGCATCCTCTATATCTCTACCAATATATGAAATTTTATCAGAAATTTTTACAACACAACCTTCCCAAGTATATGGTGCATATTGATTAGGTCTTGTATAAGTAGATAAATCAATAAATTCTTCCCTAGGCTTTAAAGAATTTTCGTCAATTTCACCACAATGAGAAATAATACCATCTCTAACTGCATAAGTAAGATTTAAATTATCTTTAAATTTTTCTTTATTTTCTAATAATTCTATATATTCAACAAATTCCAAACCATTTTTTTCGTGCCAAAAGGTAGAACCTAAATCCTTTTCAGAAATAGTAGATAAAATCCTTTCACCAGCATGTCCAAAGGGACTATGCCCTATGTCGTGAGCAACAGAAATAGCTTTGGTTAATTCTGTATTTAATCCTAAATAACTAGCAATTGTATAACTAATAGATTCTACATGAGCCACATGTTCACTTCTTGTACAGATATGATCACTTTCTGGGGAGAAAAATACTTGTGTTTTATGCTTTAATCGTTTATAGGCATTACAATGAAGAATTCTGGTATAATCCCTATCAAAAACAGAACGAATATCTTCTGGGCTGGTTGGTAAAGGTTTTTCCCTTTTAGAAATATGTTCCCAATGAGGGTGGTTGGTATTTGCTGCATAGTCTTTAAATGAATTTTGCATAATATAACTCCTTTTCATATATATATAAAACAGTTTATAATAAAAATAGAAAAAAGTCTATAAATAAAGATGAAAATTAAATATTGAAAATATAAATAGGTAGTAGTATAATGAAAAAAACTAAAGGAGGAAATGGGAATGTTACATGTTATAAAAGATGATTTTGATGAAAGTCCAGAAGATATTTTAAATTCTATTAATAATATGTTAAAAAAGAAGGAAGAAGAGAAAAAAGCAGAAAAAAACGAGGAGAATAAAGAGGAAGATAAGAAATAGTTTAAAGGAGTAATAAAATGGCAAATTCAAAGTTAATTGTAGTAGAAGGAGCACAAGGTGCAGGAAAAACAACAGTAACAGATTTTTTAAGATATTCATTAAGTTATACAAATTTATATAGATTATGTGGAACTTCAGATAGTTCTGTAGAGGGAAAGAAAAAAGCAGAAGATATGTATATAAATCTATTAGAATATATAAAAAAGATGGAGAATAAAAGTATTAATTTAGTATTTGATAGAACATTTTTTACAGAAGAAAATTATTGTAGACTTGGAAAAAAGGATTATACTTTTACAGATGTATATGAAAAATTGTTAGAAGAATTTAGCAAACTAGATTTTGAAATATATTATATAACTTTATATCTAGAAGATATAGAAAAATATCATACAAGATTAGATAGAAAAGATAAAGCGGCTTTTAAGAATTCTAAATTTGAAGCAGAAAATAGCATTAATCAACAAAGAGTGTATTTGGAAATGGCACAAGAAATAAAGGAAAAATATCCAAGTATTCAAGTGAGAAATATTGCAAATGATAGAGATTTTGAAGAAACAAAAAAAGAATTAAGAGAATTTATAGGATATTAAAATAAAGAGAAAAATGAAGAAAAAAAGAGAAAATAAATGAAATAGCAAAAAATGGAATTACCAGAAACAAAGAAAATCTGTACTTAGTAAAATATGACAAAAATGAAATTTGTCATATTTCACATATATACTGTATAATATATATCGATGGTGCATTATTCTAGTCATACTTAAGTTTATGAGGGTGGGGCTAAAAATCCACTAAAGGGCATATCGTTGAAGTTCTTTGAATGTGCGCGAAACGCCAAGTTTGTGTGTGTTCAGGGAGTAAGAAGTTTGGGTATTATATAATGGCATATATAAGATTCCCTGATTTCGCGGAGGCTTAAATTTATGATAAATGTATCTTTTTATACATAATTTAAGAGTAACCTGTGATGCGTGCCAAGACACAAAAAGCACAGAGTAGCCTGTCTTGAGTGAATGTATTGGGATTAAATAATTAGTAAAACGTAGTTTTGGCCAAATTAGTTTTACTGTACTTATGAAATTTCATTTGCAAAAAAGACTAATAAACTTATCAAGTGTGTTAAGGAAAACTTCTAGAATGTTTGCTTTCATAAAAGCATAGGAGTCTTTGGATTAAGGTACAGATTTAAGTGGCAATCTGGTAGCTATAGTTTCTATAGATATTTCCCTTAAACGGAAACGGCAATAGCAGTAATGCTATGTGGGAAATAGAGAAATTCGACCAGACCTAAACTGTAAAATTTACTTAGACTTTTGCCATCTCAAA
>CALXKD010000049.1 GCA_944388795.1 uncultured Clostridia bacterium | reverse complement strand
AATATTGTTATCCATTGTATGCCATAATACTAAATTTCTAACCTGTAACATTTGCATTTTTTCACATACATCTTTTATGGTAGAATGATTTTTTTCATGTGGTTTAAATATTTCTTTTTCTGATTCCCTACAAAATACTTCATGTAATACCCAATCTGTATCTTTGATTTTATCATATATCTTTTCACTACAAGGAACATCTCCTAAGAAACTTAACATCTTTTTATTATGTAATTTTAATTGAAAACCAAATTGTACACATTCTATAGAATGTAAATCCAATATTTTTACTGTACATCCAATAATCTCTTTTTCTTGTCCATCTTTTAAATCGTGGAATATAACATTTGTATGAAATTTTTGCAAATGCACCCCATGAAATGTTTCTTCAACAAATCCTTCAATAATTTCTCTGACTTCTTTAGCACAATATATATTTAAATTTCCTTCATATTTTCCTGCTGCCATCTTACTGCAGATAACTCTTAACACAACAAAAATTCCTAATAAATGATCTATGTGTTTATGTGATATAAATAAATCATGAATTTCAAGTATATCTACATTATTATCTTTTATTCGATTTAATACTTGACTTCCAGCACCAGTGTCTACTAGCATATATTTTTTATCATTCTCTAATAAAAAACAAGTATTATAACAATTATATACAATCCCAGCTCCTGTGCCTAAAACGTGTATTCTTTCCATATACTTCTCCTCTCTTTTTGCCTATTCTATCATATTTAAATTTGTTTATCAATAAGAAAAAACTTGCCAATGTTGCAAGTTATCTTTAATATTTATATTCTCTTGAATGACCATATCATTTTTCAGTAATCCTGAAAGCATTGCTATTCCTTGTTCTGTAAACACATATAGTAAATATCTTCTACCTCTATGATTTTCTTTTTTCAAACTTAAGGTCACAATTTGTGACTTTAAGTTTTTTCTTTCATATTAAACATTCTTTATTCCTATCTTCTTTGCAAAGACAAAGGTAATTCCAATCCATTGTTTTCCAATAAATCTTTATTTTGTAAAATCGTTTTTGTATCTCCATCAAATATAATATTTCCATCTGCAATTAAAATTGTCCTATTGCAGGTATCATAGATTAAATCTAAATCATGTGAAGTCACAATTTTCGTTCCTTTTAAAGAATTTAGTACATTGATAAATCTTCTTCTATTTTTAGGGTCTAATGCAATTGTTGGTTCATCAAAAATTAAGATATCTGGCTTCATAGATAAAACGGTTGCAATCGATACAAGTTTTTTCTCACCACCCGATAAACGATAAATTTGTCTATCTTGTAATTCTTCAATTCCTATACTTTTTAAAGCTCCGACAGTTCTTTCATTTACTTCTTCATTTGAAAATCCATAGTTCCTTGGTGCAAATGCAACATCCTCATAAACAGTTGGCATAAATAATTGACTATCACTATCTTGAAATACATATCCTATTTTTTGTCGTATTTCCTGTAAATTTTGTTTTTCAACCTTCAAGTTATTTATCATAATATTTCCTTGATAATTTAGTTCTAATCCTACCAATAGTTTTAGGACTGTAGATTTTCCTGCACCATTTGCTCCTATAATTCCAACACTTTCTCCATCTTCTATTTTAAAATTTATATTAGAAAGTGTTTGTTTTTTACTACCATTATATGAAAAAGAAACCTCTTTTACTTCTATCATAATTTTTTCCTTTCTTTTACTTTCATATTATATGAATATACCACCAATTATCTCAAAAATGGGAACAAACCTAAGAATGATAAACAGTATAAGCATCAAGCAAAAATATATCCAGCTTTTTTTATCAGCTTTCTCTTTTTTTATAAAAAAGGTATCTGGATCAAAACCTCTAAGTTCCATACTTTCATAAACTACTTGTGCCCTATCTATACTTCTTAGCATTAAACCTCCTATTAGGCTTCCCCATGCTTTATAATGCACTCCTTTTTGTTTTGGTGCTCGCATTTGATAGGCTACCCATATTCTTTGTACTTCTTTTAAGAAAACAATGATATATCGATAAATTAACATAACCACTGTAATTAAAATATTGGGCATATGAATCATTTTTAAAGCATAGCAAATCTCTTCTATAGAAGTTGTTAAAATCAAAAAATAGGATGCCAATATGGCAAAAATTCCTTTTAGCAATAAAGTAAACATAGAAATTATGCCAGTTGTAATTGGCACAATTCCTATGTAAGTAATAACGGTTCTATCTAATATTGGATTAGCAATCCCTAGGATAAGTAATAATAGTAAAACTACTTTTAAACTTTTTAAAGCATTTTTTATAGATAAATCTCCTATCATACTTACCAAAATTAAATAGATACTCATTGCTAATGTCGTCACTAAATTATATTTATCAATTGATGTTAATAAAATAATATAGATAATGGTAATTAGTAATTTTACAAGTGGATGTATTGTATTTAGATATCCATTATGATTTGCTTGGTAATCCATATGATGTACTGTTTTTATAGCATTATCAATTTTATTCATTGACTATATTTCCTTTTTTTCTTTTAATTTTTATGACATATCCAATAGCCATTAAAAAGACAACTGTAATCACACACCCTACTATTCCTGAAACAGAAGTACCGATTGTAGCTTCACTATCTTTAAATGTATAGTCTGGTAAAAAAGAAGTTGCACTTTGTATGCTTTCAGCTGTTTCATGAGCTGCATCATCTCTTCCTTCTACTCCTGTGTCTCCAGTAATTTGTTCAATAGACCATTCTAAACCATCTGGATTAGAAGAGGCTAGAAGTGATATACCTCCACCAATAATGACTAACAAACAAGCAAGAATAGCAATTGTCTTTTTATATGAGAATTTTGCTTGTTTTTCTGTGTTTTGTGTTCCATTCCATAACATTTCTGGTCTTGCTTCATAAACAAAGCAAAGAACAGCTGCTGTAATAAATCCTTCGATCAATCCAATTACCAAATGAATTGGTTGCATGGTGGCTACAAAAGTTCCAAATGGTAATTCTGTAATTCCTGAAGCTAGTGTTTCTAATGTTACTGAAAATGCACCTAACTGTAAAGTTAACACACAACCTACCAGAGAAGCAAGTATAATTTTTCCCTTTGTCATTCCTTTTTTCATGACAAGTTTCCAAATAAGAGAACCTATAAAACAACCATAAAATGCCATATTCCATACATTGGCACCTAATGCTAATAGTCCTCCATCTGCAAAAAATAAACATTGAATCAATAATACACCGATCATGCTTAGGAAACCTGCAAAAGGTCCTAATATACTACTTAGTAGTAAGCCTCCACATAAATGTCCTGATGATCCAGTCCCTGGTATTGTAAAATTCACCATTTGGGTTGCAAATACAAATGCTCCCATAACACCCATTGTTGGTATTTTCTTTTTAAAATCTTCTTCTTTTCTTATTTTTCTAATTGAATATGCTGCCACAAGTCCACTTGCTACATACATGGTAGCACCTACTGCTGGACTTATCATTGCATCTGCCATGTGCATGTCTTGTTCCTCCTTTTATTTCGTTTTCATATTTTCATTTTTATCAAAACTGCCACTCTTTAAGCCTGATAAATCTAATGTGACATAGGAAAATCCTAAATCCTTCATTTTTTCTACCACATTATTATCCTTTTTATTTCTTATACTATTTAAAATTAGTTCAAAATCTTCTGGGTCTACTTCGATTCTTGCTATAGTATCATGAACCCTTACTCTTACTTTTTCGATTCCTAAATCTTTTATAACTTCTTCACTTTGTTCTACTTTTTTTAGTCCTGTTTCTGTTAAATGTGTATTATATGGAAATCTCGTTGCTAAACAAGAATTAGATGGTTTATTCCAAAATGAAATTCCTAAATTTTTACTATATTGTCTTATCTCTTCTTTAGAAATTTCAAATTTAGCAAGTGGGCTAATAACTCCCACTTCTTCTGTTGCCTTATTTCCTGGTCTATACACAGTTAAATCATCTGCATTTTTTCCATCTAAAAGATATTCATATCCATTTTCATTAGCTACTTTTTTAAGAATTATCATTAATTCCTTTTTACAATGATAACATCTATTTTTATGATTTTCTTTAAATTCAGTAATTTCTAATGGATTATATGGCACTTCGATATATTGAAAATGATTCTCTTTTAAAAAAGCAATTGCTTCTTCATAATCTTTTCTTGGTACCATAATACCATTGGCAATAACTGCCAATACTTGTTTTTTGGGCAATACTTTATTTGCTACAAATAATAAATAACTAGAATCAATTCCCCCTGAATAAGCAATTGCTGCTTTTTTTAATGTTTTCAGATATTTTTCTAATTGTTCTTGCTTTTCCATTTATGTTTCTCCTATCTATTTACAAGCTAAATGATTAATTTGATTTGCTAAATATCCTGCCCCATATCCATTATCAATATTAACAGTTGCAATACCATTGCTACAAGAATTAATCATTCCTAAAAGAGCTGTTATACCACCTAAATTTGCACCATATCCTACAGATGTTGGAACAGCAATAACTGGTACTTTTGCTAATCCTGCTACTACAGAAGCCAATGCACCTTCCATTCCTGCAATAGCAATAATACAGTTTGCTTTTTCTATTTTTTCTCTTTGTGATAAAAGTCTATGAATCCCTGCTACACCAACATCATAGATTCTTTCTACATAGCTTCCAAAGAATTCTGCTGTTTCCGCTGCTTCTTCTGCTACTGGAATGTCTGATGTTCCTCCTGTACAAACAACAATATTTCCTATTTTTTCTTTTTGTTTTTCAATCTTTAAAATTCTTGAAAGTGGATGATATTGTACTTCTGGAATCTCTTTCTTAACCAAATCAAACTGTTCTTTACTAGCTCTTGTTCCTAATACTTCTCCATTTTCTTTATAAATCGTTTTATAGATTTTAGTCAAATATTCATCTGGTTTGCTCTGACAATATACCACTTCTCCTATACCAATTCTTTCTTTTCGATTGTGATCAATTTTAGCATATCCTAAATCCTCATATTGATTATGTTTGATTTCTTTTTCTGCTTCTTCGATAGATATTTCATGATTTTGCATTTTTTCTAATATTTCTTTAATCTCCATCATTTAACTCCTTTAGTTTATATACTTCCTTTAATGGAATATCGTTTTTCTTAGCCAATTCTTTCACACTTTCATATTCTGGATAGATATATGTTTCTCCATTATTAACAACCTTTTTTGCTTTTAATGCTCCATATTTTGTATCTATTAGGATTTGCTCTCTTTCTAGTTCTGTACGATATTCATAACGATAACGGATACCTATGGTTGTAGTTTCTCTAAATATGATGTTTTGTAACTTTTGAATATCTGGTTCTTTACATACAACTGTTAAACGATATGCAGGTCTATTTTTCTTCATAAAGATTGGTGTATAAAATACATCTAATGCTCCATTTTCGAATAGCAATTCTTCTGTATATCCTAATATTTCCCCAGAGCAATCATCTATATTGGTTTCCATAACGGCAATTTTTTGATTTTGCTCTTGCATATCACCATAATATACTTTTAACACATTTGGTATCTTTAAATCTTTTGTACCCGCTCCCCAACCGATCTTTTTAATTTTCATAGCAGGTAAAGTTGTAAATTCAGAACTTAATTCTGCAATAATGGCTGCTCCTGTTGGTGTTACCAATTCTGTATCAATATCAATTTGTCTAAATTCTACATCAGAATTTGCAAATATTTCGCTTGTTGCAGGAACTGGAACTGCCATTGTTCCATGAGCACATTCAATAAAGCCATGTCCGTCATTTACAACACTTGAAATAATTTTGTCTGGATGAATTTTATTAATTAAAATAGCTGTACCTACAATATCCACAATAGAATCAATTGCACCTACTTCATGAAAATGCACCTCATCTAATGGTTTATTATGAACTTTACTTTCCGCTTTAGCTACTCTCATAAATATTCTTTTAGCTAAATCTTTACTTTCTTCATCAATATCACTATTATCAATAATTTCACATACATCCTGTAAGTTTCTGTGCTCGTGATGGTGGTGTTCATGTTCATGAGTATGTTCTTCATGTATATGTTCATGATGATGGTGGTCATGTTCTTCATGAACGTGAGAGTGCTCATGCTGATGTGCTAAAATCACATCAACATGAGTACCTGTAATTCCATTTTTTACTTTTTTAGATATGTCTATTGTATATCCATCTATATGTAATTTTTTTAATTGTTCTACTAAATAATTTTCATCTCCAATAATTTCTGTTAATGCTGCCAATGTCATATTACCACTAATTCCACTTGAACAGTCAAAGTATAATGTTTTCATATCTTTCCTCTTTCTTTTTTATTGTTTTCTAATTTATATATTTTATTTATAAATGAAAAATCTACTTTAGTCAATATTAACAATTTCATATTCTCTATTTCCAAGTCCTAGTTTGTTTGCAGCTTCTACTGTATGGATACCATGTCTTGAATTCATTCTTTCAATTAATGCTGCTTTTCCAGGATCTTCTGCATTTACAACAGCATCATAACACGCTTGATCTAAAGCCACTGGGTCAGTTGAAGCAAAAATTCCTAAATCAGCCATTTCTGGTGCATGTGGGTTTGAATCACAGTCGCAATCAACTGATAAATTATTGGCAACACTAATATATACCATATTTTCTTTTCCCATATAATTTATTACAGCATCACAAGCATCAGCCATTGACTCTAAGAAAAAGTCTTGTTCTGGTAAATTATCCCATAATTCTGCTGGATTTTTTGTTTTTCCTGCTGTATGAATCCATGTTTTTCCATTTGAAGAACCAATTCCAATAGAAATATTTTTAAGAGCTCCTCCAAATCCTCCCATAGCATGACCTTTAAAGTGTGATAACACTAACATAGAATCATAATTTTTTAAATGTGCACCTACATAATCTTCTTTTAAATGGAATCCATTTTCTACTGGGATTGGCATATCGCCTTCTTCATCCATAATATCTACTGTTGCAATATCTGTAAATCCATGATCTTTTATTGTTTCCCAATGATCTTTGGTTGTATTTCTTTTTCCTGCATATGCCGTATTACATTCAACAATTGTTCCATTTACTTTATGAACTAAATCCTTAATTAAATTTGGATTTAAGAAATAATGTCCTCCTGCTTCTCCCGTTGATAACTTTACAGCTACCTTTCCTTTTAATTCAACACCTAATGTTTCATACATTTTGATTAAACTTTCTGGAGTAATCTCCTTTGTAAAATATACTTTTGATTTTCCCATAAAAATCCTTCCTTTCTATATGTCATTTGTATTCTAAAAATGTATTATAAAAAACATCCGCTCTTATGATAAATTTATATGATAGTTAAGGTTAATTTTCAAATGCTTTCGTTACTTTTTCAAGTTCTTCTCGAATCGCAATATGTTGAGGACAAGCTTTTTCGCATTGGCCACATTTAATGCATTCACTCGCTTTCTTTAATCCATGTCCACCAACTAACCATTCTTCTTGGTGTTTTGCGGCTGCCATATCTTTATATAGTGTTAAATAATTCATTGCTGTAAAAGATCCAGATATACCAATATGCATTGGACATACTTTTGCACAATAGTTACAGGTTGTGCAAGGAATTAAAGGAATTGTATTTAATACTTTTTGTGCTTCTTTAATTGTTTCTTCTTCTTTGTCTGATAACTTTGTAAAGTTTTTCATATACGAAATATTATCATCCATTTGCTCTATACTGCTCATTCCAGATAATACAGTAATAATCCCATCTAAGCTTGCCGCAAATTTAATTGCCCAAGAAGCAAGTGATGTATTTGGATTAGCCTTTTTAAATACTTCTGCTACTTGCTCTGGTGGATTTGCAAGCATTCCGCCTTTTACTGGCTCCATGATAATGACTGGTTTTCCGTATTTTCTTGCCACTTCATAACATTGTCTAGACTTAATTGCTGGATTTTCCCAATCGGCATAATTGATTTGTAATTGGACAAATTCCATCTCTGGGTGTTTTTGCAAGATTTCTTCTAATTCTTCTGGTGTTGAATGGAAGGAAAATCCAATATACTTAATTTTTCCTTCTTGCTTCTTTTCTTGAATCCATGACCACATATCAAAATCATCAAATGCTTTTGTTCTAGTTTCTCCTAAGTTATGTAATAAGTAAAAATCAAAATATCCAGCACCTGTTTGTTTTAAGGATGTCTCAAATTGATTGATTGCATCTTCTCTTGTTTTACAATTTATCCAAGCTGCATTTTTAGTTGCTAATTGAAACTTTTCTCTTGGATAACGTTCTACTAATGCTTGTCTAATAGCATCTTCACTTCCAGCATATGCCCATGCTGTATCAAAGTATGTGAATCCTGCTTCTAAAAAGTGGTCTACCATCACTTTGGTTTGTTCAACATCAATTTTATCATCCTTCATAGGTAATCTCATTAATCCAAATCCTAATTT
>CALXKD010000048.1 GCA_944388795.1 uncultured Clostridia bacterium | reverse complement strand
CTTTAGGCTCTGCTTGTAACATAGCCTTTTAGGCGTTATGAGTAAAAAGCCCCCGGCTTAGCCGGGGGATAATTACTGTTATTAGGAGGCTTTTTTGAATAAGAAGAAATTAAATAAGAAAATCATCATTTTTATTATTATCATCATTCTTTTAATTTTGATTATATTTTTCTTTACAAATAAGACTAAAAAAATAAAATTTGGAAATAATAGTAGTAGTCAAGAAATTATTGATAATATTTTAAATATTAGTTCTTATGAAACAGTAATAGAGGTAGAAATAAACAGTAATAAAAATACTAATAAATATATTATAAAACAAAAATATATAGCGCCAGATATATCACAACAAGAAATAATAGAGCCGGAAAATATTCAAGGAATAAAAATTATAAAAAATAAGAATGAATTAAAAATAGAAAATTCAAAATACAATCTAAGCAAAATATATAATGATTATGAATATATGACAGATAATTGTTTAGATTTAAATACATTTATAGAAAATTATAAATTAAATGGAAAAGAGATTTATGAAGAAAAAGATAATGAAATTATATTACGTATTGAAACAAATCATAAATATAACAAATATATAGAATTATATATTAGCAAAGAAACGGGAAAACCTACTAAAATGGAAATAAAAGATAATAGCAAAAACACATTGATTTACATATTATATAGAGAAGTAAAGTTCAAATAATAAAAACTTTACAGTAACTAATATTTAAAATAAAACACATACTTGATAATATAACAATATTGGGAGTGAAACAGATGGTAATAAAAAGAGGAGATATGTTTTATGCAGATTTAAGCCCAGTAGTAGGTTCAGAACAAGGAGGAATTAGACCAGTATTAATTATACAAAATGATTTAGGAAATAAATATAGTCCAACAGTAATCGCAGCAGCCATTACTTCACAGACGGGAAAAAATAAATTGCCAACACATATAGAAATTGATTCAGAAAGCTGTGGATTAAAAAGTAATTCTGTAGTATTGACAGAGCAAATAAGAACAATTGATAAAAGTAGATTAAAAGAAAAAATAGGACACATAAATGATGAAAAAATAATTAATCAAGTAAATAATGCTTTAGGAGTGAGCTTTGGGCTAGAGGAATAAAGAAGATTGAACTTTAATGTTCAATCTTCTTTATTATACTTTTAATTTCTTTATAGTTTTAATTTCACTATATAAATTATCAATAATTGCTTTTCTTGTGTTATAAGCCTCAATATATTCTTGATAAATTTGGTCGAAATTTTCTACAGTTTCACCAGGCTTTAATAAAATTTTAATACCTTCTAAATAATAATTTTTTTCTTTTTCTTTTTTGGCCTTATCCATTTTCTGTTTATATTTTTCCATTTGTTTAAAACGTTTAATATCTTCTGATAGAGCATCTACATAGCTTTGTGTACAGGTGATTTCATAACCAATATCATCAATAACAACTTTAAATAAAGTACGAACAATTACAGGATTACTTTTTCCAAGTTTTGCTTCTTCAGATAATTTACTTAAGGTTCCAGAATAATCTGGTGTAACAGAAGGCTTGGTTTCATCTATTAAAATTTTAAGAGTATCAGATATACCAATATGAGATTTATATTGTCTTTTGCTAACAATAGCATCATATTCATCAGCTACTCGTATAATTTGTCCCTCATAAGGAATTTTATTTTTTGTTAAGCCTTGAGGATATCCAGAACCATTTAAAGCTTCATGATGATATAAAGGACCAGCTGCATAAGGTCTTAATTTTAAATCCTTCATACACATTTCATAGCCCAAAGTTGTGTGTGTTTTCATAATTTCAAACTCTTCATCAGTTAATTTAGCAGGCTTTTGCAAAATGGCTGGCGGTATGAATAATTTTCCGATATCATGAAGATATGCACATATTGTACAATATTCTGTAAAGCCTTTATCACAATGAAGGTATTCACAAAGTCTACAAGTTAAAGCAGCAACATTTTCAGAATGCTTTCTTGTGAAAACATCTAATGTATCTAACATGTCTAACTGGTATCTCATGGTTTTATCCAAATTATATGATTTTAAACTTGTTTTATCATAAAAATCAAATTCTGGTTGTTTCATAATCTATTCAACTCCTATCAAAAATATCATACCATTAAATAAAAAAAACTGCAATAAAAATGTGAATTATTGTAATATGAATAAAAATATGATTTAATGAATATGAGGTGAATGATATGTTTTTTAAAGACAGAGAGGAATATGAGAGATATTTGCAAAAGAATGAAGTTGAAGAATATACATTTGGACAAGAGAATTATTTTAATTGGACAGATGATGGATATATTAAATTAGAAAATAATAAATTTTTAAAATCCAATAAAGATGTTAGCCAATATACTAATTGTATGGGATGGTGCTTATTAAGTGATGGAAAAACAATGGTATTAATCAAAAGACCATTTGGAGATATTTATAGAGATTTATCCTTAGAAAATTATTATAAAGCAATATATAATAATATTGTATTACCACAAGTTGCAAAACAATTTCAAGTATCATCAGCAATATATTATCTTGCCCAAAAAGATAATAAGGGAAAAAGGAAAGGATATGAACCAATCTATATTGTAACAAAAGATTTCAAAGATAAAGATGAAGAACTAATTCATGGGGAAGTAATATTAGAGGAAAACGAATCAGATATCAATGAGCTAAATATTAATCAGTTGGTAGATAACATTATGACATATTTGGAACGAAATGGGTATACAAATGCGAATAGAGAACAAATTAGAAGAGAGTTTATAAAACAATCTTTTTTTAATCGATTTGTCAAACAAGTGGATGAAAACAATCATAATTGGGCACTGTTAGTAGATGAATTTGATAAAACGGCCAGAATGGCACCAGTATATGATTTAGACTGTTGCTGTGAGATTGGAAAAAGAGGTAACCATATAAGAAAAACAGATGATGGAAGTAGTGTTTCCTTAGAGGCTTTTATATATCAATATAAAGATGAGAAATGGTTTAAAAAATATGTGGCAGAAATAATAGAGAGCTTTGACATTGAAAAATCATTTTTGGATGCTAGACAAGAAACGAATTTTGATATGCCAGAAGAATATAAAGACAAATATAGAGATTATTTTGCGTTTAGAAGAAGAGAATTACAAGAGGCGTATAATAAAGTGTATGTTGAAAATATGGAAAAGAGGGAGATACTAGAACAAAGATAAATAATTGACATAAACTGGAAAAAGGTATATAATATTGCAGGAAACTTGGAAACCCTGATTCAGAAGAGGAGGTTGGGGATAATGAAAAAGGCCAGTTATCATAGATTATACTCATTTATAGAAAAGTTTGCTGAAAAGAGAGGGCTACGGAACACATTAATAGCTTTACCCCTTGCTGTGAAATATCACGAAGGGCAAAAGCGGGATGATGGTGAACCTTATGTTATGCACCCGATGCGAGTGTGTATCACTCTGATCCTGGTAAGACCCGAATTAGCTTTCAGGGAAGCGTATCCTAAAAAAAGCAAAAAATGGGTGTGGCAGAAATGTGATGTTTTATTTGCAACAGCATTGTTGCATGATGTGGTTGAGGAGGCAGAATTACCTAAAAAAGGTAAAGAGCTACTCACAGTGCATCATCTTAGTAAGGTGGTTCTAAAGAATGTCAGAATTCTTTCAAAACCTCCAAAGAAAAAGAAACACTTTTGGAGCAAAGTCTATAAGCCGAAGAAATATTATAGAAGGATAAGAAGATCTTTGATATCGACTTTAGACAAACTTGCAGATCGTAAGGATAACTGTACCACATATGGTGTTTTTACAAGCCAAAGAAAAGCCAAATACATAAGGGAAAATCAAGAATACATATATCCCTTGGGAGAAATGGCTAAAAGAAGATATCCGGAATTCAGCGGAATTATCGACATACTCATAGGGATGATTCAAGAAAAGGTTAAGCCTTATGAGTACTTGGTAGAAACTGGCAACCTCAAAGAGAGAGTCAACACATGTTGACTCTCTAATCCATTTATAAGATAAATAAAATATTTAAAAATAGCTATTACTTTCTGATAGATAAGCATTGAAAAATAGCGAAAATTATGGTAATATAGGTAAGATAAAACAAACAGGGGGAATAAAAATGTATAGAACAAAAACTTGTGGAGAATTAAATATCAAAAATGTAAAAGAACATGTTGAACTTGCAGGATGGATTCAAAAAATAAGAGATTTAGGTGGAATGACTTTTATTGATTTAAGAGATGAATTTGGGATTACACAAATTGTTGTAAATAGCGAAGAATTAAAAAATTTTGTAAAAGAATTACATACAGAAAGCTGTATCCACATAGAGGGAGAAGTTGTGGAAAGAGCAAGCAAAAATTCGCATATGAAAACAGGAGATATTGAAGTAGTTGCCGAAAAAATAGAAGTATTAGGAAAATGTAAAAATGTACTTCCTTTTGAAATTAATACAGATCAAGAGGTTAGAGAAGATTTACGATTAGAATATAGATTTTTAGATTTGAGAAATGAAAAGTTGCACAATAATATCTTATTACGTTCAAAAATTTTAAAAACAATTAGAGATAAAATGGATGAATTAGAATTTACAGAAATTCAAACACCAATCTTAGCCAATTCTTCACCAGAAGGTGCAAGAGATTACTTAGTACCAAGTAGATTAAATCCAGGTGAATTTTATGCACTTCCACAAGCACCACAACAATTTAAACAATTATTAATGGTTAGCGGATTTAATAAATATTATCAAATAGCACCATGTTTTAGAGATGAAGATCCAAGAGCAGATAGAGCACCAGGAGAATTTTATCAATTAGATTTTGAAATGAGTTTTGCAACGCAAGAAGATGTTTTTAAAGTGATTGAAGAAGTTGTACCATATACATTTGAAAAATTTACAGATTGGAAAGTGGATAAAGGACCATTTGTTAGAATTCCATATAAAGAAGCAATGGAAAAATACGGAATTGATAAGCCAGATTTAAGAAATCCATTAATTATTCAAGATGTAACAGAAGTATTTAAAGGTTCTGATTTTAATGCTTTTAAAGATAAAACCATAAAAGCGATTATTGTACCAAATGGAGCAGAACAAGGAAGAAAATTCTTTGATAAAATGGGTGAATTTGCAACAACAGAGGAAGTAGGCGCAAAAGGATTAGCTTGGACAAAATTAGACAATGAAGGAAATGTACAAGGTGGTATCGCAAAATTCATTACAGAGGAAATCAAAGAAAGATTAGAAAAGGACTTTGGCTTAGAAAAAAATGCAAGTATTTTCTTTATTGCAGATGAATTTGAAAAAGCACAAAAAATTGCAGGTTTAGTTAGAATTGAATTAGGAAAACGATTAGACTTAATTGAAAAAGGTGTTTATAAATTCTGCTTTATTGTAGATTTTCCAATGTATGAATTATCTGATGAAGGAACGATTGATTTTAGTCATAATCCATTCTCAATGCCACAAGGAGGATTAGATGCTTTAGAAAATAAAAATCCACTAGATGTATTAGCATATCAATATGATTTAGTATGTAATGGATATGAAATGGCATCAGGAGCTGTTAGAAATCATGATCCAGAAATCATGGTAAAAGCATTTGAAATTGCAGGATATAGTGAAGAAGATGTAAAAAATAGATTTGGTGCATTATATAACGCATTCCAATATGGAACACCACCTCATGCAGGTGCGGCACCTGGAATTGATAGAATGATTATGCTAATTGCAGATTCTCAAAATATAAGAGAAGTTATTGCATTTCCAAAGAATAAAAAGGCAAGAGATTTATTGATGAGAGCACCATCTGTTGTTACAGAACAACAATTAAAAGATGTACATATAAAGTTAGATATAAATAAGAAAGGTAATGAAAATTAAATTCATTACCTTTTATTTTTGAATAATACTATAAATTTTGAAAAAATCAACATAATGTGGTATAATATATTGTAAGCGATGCTTAATAAAAATTACAGAGCAAAAGAGAAAGGAGACTGAAATGATTAATTCAGAATTAGGAGCACTAATAAGAGAAGGAAAGACATCACGGGAAATAAAGAAGGTATTTAAAGACTTTACCCTTAGTAAAGAGTACTTTATTAAACAGGGATATAAGGAGTCTACAGCGAAAAGGTATCTGGCTAAAGTTAAGATTAATGATAAAAATAAGCCTGAACAAAAGACAGCTGTGAAGGTATCAAAGGTAGAATCAGCTCTAACGGCGCGGAGAATAACTGGAGGTAAACTAGTAAAGTATTTATGGACTTCGCCACATGCTAATTTTGACAGGGTACTGTTAGATACTTCGGCATTAGGTTACAAAACCACATTGGAAATTATTAACGCTGCTAAAGAAGTTATTATCATAGAGGCGGTATTAGCTGAAATGGATAAGAAAAAAATAGTAACCAAAACAACAATAGACGCCATGACCCTGGCTAAAAATGTTAGGGAATATTCTAAAAAGATACTTTTAGAAACAGAAAAGTATGAGATGGTACCCTTTAAAGGGTTAGAGGAAAATATGTATTGCGATGACGTAATTATCCAGTATATGTCTTTAATGCCTAGAGGTTCCCGAGTGACACTGTTAACCGCAGACATACTACTAGCGAATAAGGCAAAAATGCATGGATTTGAGTATATTGTCTATTCGCCGTGTGGATTTGATGTAACGTCACTTTAGAGAAGAGTATTCAGTACGAAACCTTTCGAAAAGTCCAGAGCGATGCGCTGGACTTTTTTTTTACTTATTGATATAATTAAAAAGAATGGAGGAAAAATTATGGAATATAGATACAGACCAAAAGGTGTATGCTCAAGAGAAATGATTATTGAATTAGATGGTAATATTATTAAAAAATTAACGATTATGGGAGGATGTGCTGGAAATACAGTAGGAGTATCTAGATTAATAGAAGGAATGAATATCAATGAAGCAATTAGAAGATTAAAGGGGATTCCTTGTGGTACAAAAGGAACATCTTGTCCAGACCAATTATCAAAAGCATTAGAAGAAGTGAAAGAAAAATACAAGATAGACTAATTATAATATAAATATGTCTTAAGACAAAAGTAGTAAAAATAAATATAATAGAATGAGGAATTTTAATGAAAGAAAAAGTATTATTAGGAATGAGTGGCGGTGTAGATAGTTCTGTGTCAGCCATTCTTTTAAAAAAAGCAGGATATGAAGTCATTGGTTGTACAATGAATTTATTAGATGAACCAAATGAGGAATCTATAAAAGATGCTAAAAAAGTATGTGAAAAATTAGGGATTGAGTATCATGTATTTGATTGTAAAAAAGAATTTAGATGTCATGTGATTGATACCTTTATTTCTGAATATGGAAATGCAAGAACACCGAATCCATGCGTGGAATGTAATCAATATTTAAAATTTGGCATTTTTTATGACAAGGCAAAAGAATTAGGGTGTAAATATATAGCAACAGGGCATTATGCCAAAAAAGAATATTCAGAAAAATATAAACAATATGTTTTAAGAAAATCAAATGAAGAGAAAAAAGATCAAACCTATTTTTTATATACGATTCCAAGAGAAAAAGTAGAATATATTTTATTTCCATTGCAAGATAAGGTAAGTAAAGATGCTACAAGAGCCTTAGCGGAAGAATATGGACTAGAAATTGCGAGTAAAAAAGATAGTCAAGAAATCTGTTTTATTAAAGATGATGATTATCAAAGATTTTTAAAAGAACATATGCAAAAACAACCCCAAAAGGGAAAAATTGTTTTAACAACAGGAGAAGTTTTAGGAAGCCATAATGGATTAATTAATTATACAATAGGGCAAAGAAAAGGCTTAGGAATTTCCTATAAAGAACCATTGTATGTTGTAAAATTAGATATGAAAAATAATCAAGTGATTGTTGGTACTGAGAAAGAATTATATAGTAACCAATTAGAAGTAATGAATGTCAATTGGATTGTAGATGTTGAAAAACGATTAGAAGAAGGATTAGAATGTTTTGCAAAAATCAGATATAGAGCAAAAGAAGCAAAAGCAAAAGTTATAAAAGAAGATGAAGCTATAAAAGTGGTATTTCAAGAACCACAAAGAGCAATTACTCAAGGACAATCTGTTGTATTTTATGATGCAGATGGCATTGTTTTAGGTGGGGGAAAAATAGTATAGACGTAAAAAGACATGAATATTATCATGTCTTCTTTTATTTATTATTAATAATTTCATCCGCCTGTGCTTGTGTAATATATTCATTTTCAACCATCGTATTTAATACATGTTCTTGCCTTTGATTTGCTAAATCTGGATTAACGGTTGGGGCATAGACAGAAGGAGCATTTGGAACACCAGCAAGCATAGAAGCTTCATCTAAATTTAAATCTTTTGGTTCTTTGTTGTAATATCCCATACTCGCATCATAGATACCATAATAGCCATCTCCAAAATAAGCACTGTTAACATACAAAGCAAAGATTTCATCTTTTGAAAATTTTTGCTCTAAATCATAAGCGGCAAATAATTCACCTAATTTTCTAGTGGCTGTTTCTTCTTGTGTAAAGACTAAATTTTTCGCAACCTGCTGTGTAATGGTACTACCACCTTCTTGTAATTCACCAGTTCTAAGGTTTGTCCAAAGAGCTCTAGCAATTCCAATAAAATCAACAGGACCATGGTCATAATATCTTCTATCTTCAACAGAAATAACTGCATTGATGTAGTCTTGGGATAATTCACTAAAAGGCGTATAATGTTCATCTTCTGTTATTTCCGCAGTTCTCGTTAATAGTGGCTTTTCATCCAAGGCTTTAGAATAGGTAACAAAACCAATAATACCACATACAATAACAGCAATTAAAATTAATATAAAAATAATCAATAATAATTTTCTAAAAAGTTTCATAGACACCTCTATATAATCTTTTTCTTCATTATATAGTAATATTTGTGTTTTTACAATAATACAAAAGTTAAGATGTATTTAATTTATGATAAAATCACCTTAAGAGTTTAGAAACGAATATTTCACCCTAGACGCATAAAAATAGAAAA
>CALXKD010000047.1 GCA_944388795.1 uncultured Clostridia bacterium | reverse complement strand
CGACTTGCATGTCTTATGTGCGCCGCCAGCGTTTATCCTGAGCCAGGATCAAACTCTCTTGTTTTTGGTATCTATATTTTCGATCTTTCGACCTTCTATATAAATCAAACTAAAGTGTTTTTTCAAGCTCTTTAAACTTCTTTCTTTTTTGGTTAAAAAACTTTTAAAAAATTTACTTGTTCGGTACTCTATTTCTTTTGAAATATTTTCCGCTTCGGTTTATTCTCTAAAGGATTTTATTGTTTACTTTTCAATGTACTTTTCTTTGTTCTTTCTCAGAACGAATTTTATTATACACCACCCATTAATCTTTGTCAACACTTTTTTTAAACTTTTTTAAAAATTTTTTTAGTTAATTTTTTCCATACAAATTATGACGTTATTTTTTCTATTTTTATATCAAAAAACATGTTCCTTCTTTATATAATATATAAATAAAATAGAAGTACTATTTCTAATACTTCTATTGATGACTATTTTTGTACAGTAATATATACATGATTTATTAATCCTGTTTCTTCATCATATGCCAATCTTACAGAAAAACTATTCTGATTACTATTTTTTATATTATTCATAAATTCTTCAGCAATTTCTGTATTCTGTTCGCTTCTATTAATAACCAAGTCATATTCTAGAGGAATCTTCTCGCCATCAGAAGAAGTTTGTTCTCTATATTGTGTTACACTTATATCTTCCAAATTATCTTTAGCCAAATTAACCAATTCTATAATTCTATTTTTTCCTACATTTTCTCCTTCAAAAAGTTCAAAGTTTGCATTAAATCTATTTTTCTCTACTTCTGTTATGCCTTCATTTGATATATCATCTAATTGTTCTTCTATTATATTCATACGAATTAGCATTTCAGTAATCTTATCAAAAGATACTATCTGTTGAATTGCATTTAATTGATTTGAGATATTCTCTTCTAAATTTCTTCTTACATTTTGTTTTTGCTCTTCATTCAAGGTTTCTAATAAAATATTATTTTCATTTTCTTCTAATTCTATTAGTTGCTCAAAATTTTCAACTGTATCTATTCTATTTTCAATTGAAATATTTAAATCATTTGTACCGATAGTTCTATTAATTGTATAATTATTACTTATTTCAGAATCACTTTCTTTTTTTTGCTGAATAATTATTTCAGTTGCTGTATTTTCCCCTTCTTCAACTATATCGTAATTCATTTTTACTTCTTGCTCATTTGTAGCAAACGTTTTTTGTACCTTTAAATCAAAACTATTTTCCTTTTCGTTTTCTTCAATTTTTTCATTTCCTAATATATTGATAAAATTATTTTCATCTGTATTTGTCACATCTAGGTTTATAAAATTCTCTTCTGTATCAATCGATAAACGAATTGCCACTCCCTCTGTTTCAAATACGGTAATTGTTCTTTGATCATTTCCAATATTTGAACTTTGTATCTCTTCTATTTTTTTATCTATTTTATCAATAAACTCTTGTTTCAAATTTGATGTTTTTTCATTATTTTCCATTAGTGTTTCAAATTCATTTATGACGTTATCTATATCTTCTAATTTAGATAATATAATATCTTCTTGTTTTATCTCTTCTAATACCTTCATATAAATATTATTAAATTGTTCTTTTGTCATGGTAATACTATAAGCATTTGTCTGATAGCTTTCTCCATTAATTTCTAATCCAACATCCTTTTGTTTTGAATAACTTGCATTAAATATATTGGTAATTATTATATTCATATATTTATCCTTTAATGTTTGCATTTCTTCAGAACTGATACTGATTAACTCTTTATAATTTGTATTCACCAATTGATATATAGAACTGATATTATTATCATTTTCTAAGTTCGTCGATAAAAATTGCCTTATTCCATTTAATCTAATACCACAAATATCTTCCTCTTCAATATATTCAACACCTGCTAATACATTTTCGTCTTGCAATATTTTTACATTTTGGTAATTATATCCTGTACTTTTTTCTCTATTTCCTTCTATATTCATCTGAAGTTGATTGATTCCATTATCAGCATTTCCATTTTCAGTATATTCAATATTCACATTTGTATTAGACGATAATTTATTGTTGTTTATCATTTCTGTTATCTCTGCCATATTTTCTTCATTTAATATAGGATATATATTCTCTATTAATTGGCTTACATATTTATTAAACAATACATCTTCTGACTTAAACATATCTGTTGTATTGTATAATAACAAATACACACCTAAGAGAATAGCAACAAAAGCAATAAGTACTAATGCTAATATTGTTCTTCTTTTCTTTCTTGGCATTACCATATAGTTTCCCCCTTAACTTTTTTTATTTTATCCTTTGTTTTACAGCTTCATATACTATAATTCCTGTAGAAACTGCCGCATTTAAAGAAGTTACATTTCCTCTCATTGGTATTTTTACTAAGAAATCACATTTCTTCTTTACTTTTTCACTAATTCCATTTCCTTCATTTCCTATAACAATCCCTAAAGGTCCTGTTAAATCTTGATGATAATAGTATTTATCTGTACGTATATCTGTACCACATATCCATAAGCCATATTCTTTTAATGTTTCTATGGCATCTGATATATTGGTTACTCTTGCAATTTTCATATATTGAGCTGCTCCTGCTGACACCTTGTTAACCGTACTATTTACAGATGCTGCCCTTCTCTTTGGAATAATAATCCCATGCACACCTGCTGTTTCAGCAGTCCTAATAATAGAGCCTAAATTATGTGGATCTTCAATCCCATCTAATATCAGTACAAATGGATCCTCCTTTAATGCTTTTGCTTTATCTAAAATATCTTCTAGTTCACAATATTCAAATGGTGGTACAATTGCAATAACACCTTGATAATTTTGATTTTGTGCCATTTGCTCCATTTGCCTTTTATCTTTTTCTACAAGAATCACTTTTCTTTCTTTGGCCATTGCAATGATTTTGTTAATTGAACCATGCTTTTCTCCTCGTGTCACAAATATTTTATTAATATCTTTTCCACTTTCTAATAGTTCTAAAACAGAATTTCTTCCCTCTACCTGATCATCAAATGTTTTTGGATAATCAGATTGCTCCTTTATTTTGCGTTCTTTTTTACTCATGCTTTGTCTTCTCCTTTATAAAATATCTCCTCTAATGCTTTTGCAACCCCATCTTGATTGTTTGTTGTCGTTATATAGTCTGCCTGTGCTTTTAACTTTTCATTACCATTTTCCATAGCCACTCTGTAACCAGCTGCTTCAAACATTGGCAAGTCATTTGCACCATCTCCCATTGCTATAATTTCTTCTTTATGGATATGTAAATAGTCTGCTATTATTTTTATAGCATTTGCTTTACTAGAGCCCTTTTTCATAATATCAATATATTTTGTTTGATACACTTCTTCTCCCAGGTCACATAAAAAATCACAAATATCTGTAGCTTCTAATTCACTAAATTCGATTTCTATTTCTTGTTTAATCTCTTCTAAGTCTTTTTCATTTCCACATACTGTTAACATTAAAATAGGAGACATGTTATTCTCTAAATAACTTTTTAAATCCTTGACCAGTTTCGCATCTGAATTTGCTTTAGCTTGTCGCTCTTCCTCTGTTACTTTTTCACGACAAGTATATACTAATCCTTCCATATTTCTTTTTCTATATGCATCTGTCATTTTTAATGCGTCTATCTGATCAATACAATTTTTTAATATGTATTCATTTTTCATATTATCTTTTATAATTGCACCATTTGATGCAATCATATATTGACTTGCTGCATTCTTAATTTTTTTTGTCACATTTACCACATAATGCATATCTCTTCCTGTTGCTATTACAAAAAGCACACCTTTTTCTTTATATATCTTTTTAATAATC
Organism: uncultured Clostridia bacterium; assembly: GCA_944388795.1. Classification (GTDB taxonomy): domain Bacteria; phylum Bacillota; class Clostridia; order TANB77; family CAG-508; genus CAG-269. The sequence continues at coordinate 5,414 of CALXKD010000047.1, read as the reverse complement.
TCTACATTTCTTTCAGATATTTGTTTTTTATCATTTAACAAAGTTCCATCTAGGTCGAGTACAACCATTTTATACATGTATGCATCCTCCTATTCATCGTCCAATTTTAGTACACTCAAAAATGCTTCTTGTGGTATTTCTACATTTCCAATTTCACGCATTTTCTTCTTTCCTCTTTTTTGCTTTTCTAGCAATTTCTTCTTTCTAGTAATATCTCCGCCATAACATTTTGCTAAAACATCTTTCCTCATAGCAGATATGGTTTCTCTTGCAATAATCTTTCCTCCTACTGCTGCTTGAATAGGAATTTTAAATAACTTTCTTGGAATAACGGTTTTTAGTTTCTCTACCATTTTCTTTCCCCTATCATAGGCACTATCTTTGTGGACAATGAAGCTTAAAGCATCTACTGGTTCTCCATTGATATAAATATCTAATTTTACTAAATCTGACCTTCTATATTCTTTAAACTCATAATCTAAGGAAGCATATCCTTTGGTTTTGGATTTTAAATTATCAAAGAAATCATATATAATTTCATTTAGTGGCATTTCATAGATTAATGTGACTCTATTTTCATCTAAATATTTCATATCTATATAGATTCCTCTTCTTCTTTGGCACAACTCCATAATATTTCCCACATAGTCCTTTGGTGTTAAGATATTAGCTGTTACATAAGGTTCTTCTATATAAGATATTTCTTGAGGTGTTGGTAAATCTTCTGGATTATATAATTCAATCACTTCTCCTGTAGTTTTATGTACTTTATAAATAACAGATGGTGCTGTTGTAATTAATCCTAAATCAAATTCTCTATCAATTCTTTCCTCTATAATTTCTAAATGTAATAATCCCAAAAATCCACAACGGAATCCAAAGCCTAATGCAGCTGATGTTTCTTGTTCAAATTCTAAAGCTGCATCATTTAATTGTAACTTTTCTAAGGCTTCTTTTAAATCTTCATATTGACTACCATCTACTGGATATAATCCACAATATACCATAGGTGTAACTTTTTTATATCCTTTTAGTGGCTCATCTGCAGGATTGTCTTTCAAGGTAATGGTATCTCCTACATGAATATCTGATAAACTTTTGATACTTGCTGCAATATATCCAACTTCTCCTGCTTTAATTTCTGATACCGGCATATAAGAACCTGGAACAAAATATCCTACTTCTGCAACTGTAAATGTTTTGTTAGTTGCCATTAGCTTGATTTCATCTCCTACTTTTACTGTTCCGTCCATTACTCTTACATAGGCTACTGCCCCTTTATAATTATCATAATAAGAATCAAAGATTAAACATTTGGTTTTAGCCGTTTCATCACCTTTAGGTGCTGGTAAGTCTGTTACAATTCTTTCTAACACCTCTTCTACATTTAGCCCTGTTTTTGCTGATATACAAGGTGCATCTTCGGCTGGTATCCCAATAATCTCTTCAATTTCATTTTTTACCTCCTCTACTCTAGCATTTGGTAAATCAATTTTATTTAATACTGGTAATATCTCTAAATTATTATCAATTGCCAAATACACATTGGCTAAGGTTTGTGCCTCTACACCTTGACTACTATCAACCACTAAAATAGCACCATCACACGCCGCTAAACTTCTAGAAACTTCATAATTAAAATCTACGTGTCCTGGTGTATCAATTAAATTAAAGGTATATTCTTGTCCATCTTTTGCTTTATAAATCATTCTAACTGCTTGAGATTTTATGGTAATGCCTCTTTCTTTTTCAATTTCCATATTATCTAACACTTGGCTTTCCATTTCTCTTTTTGATAATACGCCTGTCATTTCAATTAATCTATCTGCTAATGTTGATTTTCCATGATCAATATGCGCAATAATACTAAAATTTCTGATATGTGCTTGTCTGTTATCCATGTTTCCTCCATATTACTTTTAATAATTGTAATTTTAACATAAATTAACAAAAATCTCAATAGTTTGTAAAACCATTGTATAAATTATATACATGATTATATCCTAATTTTTTTAATATCTTTTGTGCTTTTTTACTTCTTCCTCCTGAGCTACAATAAACTACTATTTTTTTCTCGTTATCTCCTAACTTTATTTTAGCTTTTTTCTTTATCTCATATTCTGGAATCAATATTGCTCCATCAATATGTCCTTCTTGATATTCTTGCGGACTTCTAACATCTATAATCATAGCCCCTTCCTTTTGAAATTGCTTTAATTCATCTAACCCAATATCCTTTTCTTCTATTTCTCTATACCATTTATTTTTAATGATATTTTTTATTTTACTTATCATATTTTCATCTCCATCCAATACTTTTCTATATACAATATATTCAAAAAAATGATTTTTGTTCTTATTTTTATAAAATTATCCACATATTTCATTTTTATCCACAACCTTTTTATATGATTTTTCTACATATTCTATAATTCTTTTACTTTTTTCTAATGACAATTATATGACATACATATTTCAAATATATCTTTATCATATTTCAAAATTCTTTATTTTTCCGTACTTTCATCTATTTTCCTTTTTTATTCATCATTTTTCGCATACTTTTATTACATTATTTTTTCATATTGATGACAAATATATGTACATTCCAACATTATGTCTATCTCTTAAACTATTTTTTTGTCATAATTATCCACTTCTTCCTATTGTGGATATTGTGGATAACTTTGTGAATAACTGTAATAACTATTTTTCCGTTCACGAGTTGTTCACATTTCTTTTTTTCATTTATCCACTTTCCTATTTTTTACAAATTTATTTTTTCTATTATGTGTACCAAAATAATACAAAGAAAAAATACACTTCCAAATGAAGTGTATTAAAAAAATATCCAATAAATTGCTAATATAATTTCTAAAATTGTTATAAAGGGTAATCCAATTATAAATTGTAGCTTTTGCGTTTTATGTCTAAAAGTATACATTCCTGCAATGGTCCCAATTCCGTCCACCTAAGGCTGTGATAATAAATAATGTTTTTTCTGGAATTCTCCATGCTCCTTTTTTGGCTTTTTGCTTATCTATAAACATAATCAAAAAACCAATAATATTTATGACAATGAAATATATAATGATATTTCTTGTTGAAAATATATCTTGTATAGATGTTGTATTCTCAAACATTTTACTTTTCTCCTCTTCTAAAAATTAAAATCTAAATAGGCATATTTCTTTGGTTTATAGTTTAAGAAACGATTTATATTTTCTTTCGCATTTTCAGAAACTGTATCTATTCTAACAAATTCATTTCCTTCTTCTACAAGTGGAACAATATATCTTTGTTTTACTTTTATATCCACAGCATACTTATCTTTAGGTAATTCATCACTTTCTTGAATTTCAGTTGCTAATTCCCATTTTTTAAAACAGTTTGAAAGATTTCCGATTGGACAGTTTTCTATTTTTTGAATGACTTCTTTTTCACTTAGTGTATATAAATCTTTTTTCGTAATTAAATTTTGTTCATACATCTTTTTCACAATATCTGCAATGAGCTGCATTGAATATTTGGTTTCATTTCCTACATAGATACAAGATAGCTTACTCATAGTATTTACAAATTTTTCTGCAAATTCCTTATGCTTAAATCCTAATTCCGGAATTCCTTCTTCATTTTCTTGTACTTCAATATCTTGATAAATTTCTTTTACTGTTTCTAAATTCCATAGCTTTTCTCTTACTCCTAATCCATTAGATAAGGTATATTCTAATCTATCAGAAGAAAGCTTTGGTGTGTCATTATCTGCAATTGGGTATATGTGATAATCACATACTTCTTCTAGTTTAATTTTATCTCTATTTAATAATGCCATAATCTCTTTTGAATTTTCTATAATCTGTGTTGTTAATTCTTCTGTTGATTCTTGTTTTTCATGATCTCCATTCATAAAATCTATACAATGTTTAAAGACTGGTGTTGCAATATCATGGAATAATCCAGATAATGTTTGTTTTTTATCCTTTGTAAAATTCCATATAATTAAAGCCACTGCTACACTATGGTCTAGACTTGAATACCAGATTTCATCAAACATTTTTGAATATATTGTTCCTGATGTCACACTAATTTTGGCTTGCTTTTGCATTTCTGGTATATGAATATATTCTAACAAAAATTCAGGAAATTCTGGTGATAAAATTTTAAAATAATCTTGTAAAAGCTTTGGTAACTTTTCAATATATGTATCCATTTTTCTCTTCCTCCCATCTTTCTTATTGTATATAACATTTTATATATTGTCAATTTTTCCTATAAAAACTCTTTATTTTTTTGTCAAATTGTGATACAATGTGTTCGATTTTAATCATCAAAAGAAAAAATTAGCATCCTGTAATAAATGAAAAATGAACTTTGACAACAAAAAACCCCCTAATATATAATTTCAATATAGACAAGGTAAAACAAAAAGTCTATGAAATTAATATATTGGAGGTAAAAATAATGACAAAATCACAAAATTTTAAATTTGATGCTATTGAGAACACAGATGCAATCGTAGGAATAGACATAGCAAAAAATGTACATTGGGCAGGAATAATCCTACCAAATGGGAAAGAAATAAAAAAATCTTTCTCTTTTAATAATAACAAAAAAGGATTTGAAAGTCTAGTAGAAACAGTAAAAAATGTATTAACAATGTTAAATTTCAAAAAAGCAATAATAGGAATGGAGCCAACAGGACATTACTGGAAATCATGTGCAAGATATTTACAAAAAATAGATTGGATTCATGTAGTGACAGTAAATCCTAAGAAAGTAAAAGATTCCAAAGAATTAGATGATAATTGTCAAACAAAAAATGATAAGAAAGATTGTATGACAATAGCAAGATTAATAAAAGATGCAAGATTTTTTGAACCATATTTACCGGAAGGGATATGGGCAGATTTAAGAAACCTATCAAATACAAGAGCAGAATTAGTAAGAAAGCAAAATGCAGTAAAATGTAGATTAGTAGCAACAATAGATGAATATTTTCCAGAATACACAAAAATATTTAAAAATGTATTAAGTAGAACATCAGAAGAAATATTAAAAAAATGTCCATTTCCTGAAGACATAAAAAGCATAGGAAAAGAAGAATTACTAAAGCATATAAGAGAGACAGTCAAAAGAGGATATAGTAAAAAACAAGTAGAAAAGATATATGAATTGGCAGAAGAAAGTATAGGGACAACAGAAGGAATAAAAGGAGCAAGATTCCAATTAAACATGTATATAGAAGAAGCAAAGTTAATAGGAAAGCAAATAAAAATGGCAGAACAAGAACTAGAGAAACAATTAAAAGAAACAGGATTTTATGAAAGTTTAATAAGTATACAAGGAATTGGAATAGTGAGTGCAGCAATGTTTGTAGGAGAAGTTGGAGATATTAATAGGTTTGATAGTTATGA
>CALXKD010000046.1 GCA_944388795.1 uncultured Clostridia bacterium | reverse complement strand
AAAACGCAATATAACATTTTGTTTTATTTTATAATTTTTTTAGTTTTTCTTATAGTTTGTACAACTTTTAATATTTTATAAGAAAGGAACTTAAAAAATATGGAAACTCGTATAAAAAATCTAAGAGAAGATCATGATTTGACACAAAAAGAATTAAGTAAAATTTTAAATGTTTCACAAGTTGCTTATTCTTATTATGAGCTTAATAAAAGAAATATCCCATTAGAACTACTATGTAAATTAGCAGACTTTTATCATACAAGTGTTGATTATTTATTATATAGAACAGACATCAACCTTCCTTATGAAAAAAATATTACTAATAAAAATTCTTCTAAGAAAGCAATTAAAATATAAACATATATATCTATAAATTATGTTAGAGAACTTCTTTTACTTTTTAGAAGTTTTTTATTTTGCTTTTTTCTTTATTGTATAGTATGATATTTATATATCTTTTTAATAAATATTTAAATAAGTTTGGAGGAAACTATGATAAATAATATACCTGAATTCTTATACTATCTTTTATTAGAACAATATGGAGAAAACTTGACTAATACAATTATAAATGGGTATTCTCAAAAAAGACCTATAACCTTAAGAGCAAACACTTTAAAAACAAACATTGAATATATAAAAAATACTTTTGATTCTTTAGGTTTTTCATACAAAGACATTAGTTGGTATAAATCTGCTTTGATTATGGAAAATATCTCAGAAGAACAAATTAAGAACTTAGATATTTATAAAAATGGAGAAATTTATTTGCAAAGCTTATCTTCTATGATACCACCAATTGTTTTATCTCCTAAAGAAGATGAAAACATTCTAGATATGGCTGCAGCTCCTGGTGGAAAAACTACACAGATGTTAGCTCTTTCTCAAAATCAAGCTTTTATAACTGCCTGTGAAAAAAATAAAATTCGAGCAGAAAGATTACAATACAACCTAAATAAGCAAGGTGCTAATAGAGTAAATGTTATGATAAAAGATGCAAGACAATTAGATGACTTTTTCTCTTTTGATAAAATTCTTTTAGATGCTCCTTGTAGTGGCAGTGGAACAATTTCTATTTTTGATAAAAAATTAGAATCTACTTTTACAGAAGATTTAGTGAACCGTTCTGCAAAAGTTCAATGTGATTTATTAAAAAAAGCAATTACTTTATTAAAACCTGGACATGAAATGGTATATTCTACTTGCTCTATTTTAGCTAAAGAAAATGAAAATGTTTTACGAAAATTTATAGATTTAAAACAAATTGAAGTCTTACCAATTGATACCAATATATTTTCAAATGTCCTTATTTTACCTGTTAAAATAAAAGGTGCTTTGTGTATTTGTCCATCAAATTTATATGAAGGATTCTTTGTTGCTAAACTAAAAAAGCTATAAAAACAAAAAACTTACGAAACATTAAAATTCGTAAGTTTTTTCTATGGAGCAGGTAGTGGGAATCGAACCCACGTCATCAGCTTGGAAGGCTGAGGTTCTACCATTGAACTACACCTGCATGACTCTTGACATTTATAAATTATAATGTTTTTTCTTTTTCTTGTCAATAGTTTTTAAAAAATTTTGTGAATTTTATCCGTTTTTATTTACAAATTCCCACAACTAATATACAATAAGTTTGTAAAAAAAATATGTTTTATATACTATTTATATAATAAAAAAAGTAAAAATTGGTAACACTAAGAAAAAATTTTGGAGGTAACAAATGAAAAATAAAAATGAATTAAGTTATCGAGATTTAAAAATGACCTGTAATACAGATATTTTTAAATTCGAAACCACAGAAGAATTAGAACCTATACAGGAAGGAATTGGTCAAGACCGTGGTATTAAGGCTTTAGAATTTGGTATTCAAGTTGATGTGAAAGGATATAATTTATACCTTGAAGGTCCTAGCGGTGTTGGAAAAACCATGTATACCAAAAATTATTTAGATAAGATAGCTGCTAAAAAGAAAGTTCCTTCTGATTGGTGTTATATATATAATTTTGATAATCCAAATGAGCCTATTGCTGTTGAATTACCAGCAGGTCATGGAAAAGAATTTAAAGAAGCAATGGATGGTTTCATCAAGGAAATTAAAAAAGATATTAAAAAGACTTTTAATGCAGATGATTTCGAAAAAGAAAAGGCTTTAATCAAACAAGAATATGAAACCAAAAGAGCCGCTTTGCTTGAAAAGTTAAATACAGATGCTGCTAAATATAAATTCTCAGTAAAATCTGCTCAAAATGGTATATATATGACCCCTATTGTTGATGGTAAACCTATCGAAGAAGAAGAATTTGATAAATTAGATGATACGATAAAACAAGAATATGAACAAAATTCATTAATTGTTCAAGAACAAATTATGAATGTTATTGGACAAATAAAAGAAATTGAAAGACAATCTGATAAAAAAATATCTGAATGGCAATCTAATGTTGCTCTTTTAACAGTTAATGTGCACATTAATTATTTGAAATCAAAATATAAAAGAAATAAAAAGATTAATAAATTTTTGACAGATGTCAAACAAGATGTTTTGAAAAATATCTCTACTTTTCTAGAGGATGATACCCATCCAAACCATGCTGCTAATCAACAAAACCCAGTTATGAAAAAAATGGATCCTACATTAAATTACAGAGTTAATCTATTTGTTGACAATTCAAACAGTGAAGGTGCTCCTGTAATTATGGATACAAACTATTCTTATCATAATATTTTTGGCTCATTAGAATATGAAAATTATTATGGCTCTTTAAAAACAGATCATACCATGTTAAAGGCTGGGCTAATGCAAAAAGCCAATGGTGGTTATATTATATTTCAAGCAAAAGATTTGTTAGCAAATAGCATGTGCTATGAGGCTTTGAAAAAAGCATTAAGAGTTAAAAATATTGGTATTGAAAATACTGCTGATCAGAGATCATCTATGGTATTAGTATCTTTAAAGCCTGAACCAATTCCTTTAAATTTAAAAGTTATTTTAATTGGAAATGCCAATATTTATCAAACCTTATTAGCTATGGATTCTGATTTTAGAAAATTATTCAAGATAAAAGTAGAATTTGAAGATGACGCTCCTATAACAGATGACAATTTAAATAAATTAGCAAGAATTGTTCATGGATTTTGTGCTTATGAGGAGTTACCTCATTTAGATAAAAATGCAATGGCAAGATTAGTAGAGTATGCCTCAAAACTTGCTGGTAGTCATCATAAAGTTTCTACTCGTTTTGATGATTTAACACAAGTAGTTGGTGAAGCAGCAACATGGGCTAAATTATCAAAATCCAAAGTGGTTACAGAAGACTTTGTTCAGAAAGCTTTAGATGAAAGAATTAATAGAGTCAAAAAATATGATGCAAAATATATGGAAATGATAAAAGAAAATTCTCTCCTTATAAATACTTCTGGTTTTGAAATTGGAACTTTAAATGGATTAACCATTATGAACATAGGAGATTATAGCTTTGGAAAACCAGCAAAAATAACAGTAAATACGTATACTGGTCAAAATGGAATTGTGAATATTGAAAGAGAAGTTGAAATATCTGGTCCTTCACATTCTAAAGGTGTATTAATTCTTACAGGTTACTTAGGTGAAATGTTTGCTCAAGATATTCCTTTATGTCTTACTGCAAGTATCTGTTTTGAACAATTATATAATGGGGTTGATGGTGATAGTGCTTCTAGTACAGAATTATATGGATTACTTTCTAGCCTTTCAGGAATCCCAATTAATCAATCTATAGCTGTTACTGGATCAGTTAATCAAAAGGGACAAATTCAACCAATTGGTGGTGTAAATGAAAAAATTGAAGGCTTTTTCCAGATATGTAAAATGCGTGGATTAAACGGACAACATGGAGTTATGATTCCTGTACAAAATGTTGATAATCTACAATTATCTGATGAAATTATTGAAGCTGTTAAAAATAAATTATTCCATATCTATGCTATTTCTACAATAGAAGAAGGAATTGAAATTTTAACAGGTGTACCTGCTGGAAAAAAAGATAAAAACGGTCATTTTCCTTCTGGTACGATTAATGATTTAGTTTATCAAAAATTAAAAATGTATGCAAAAATAAATGCAAATAATGCAATAAAAAAATAAAGAACAATATTGTTCTTTATTTTTTATTATAGCATTCTTTTACTAAAATATATTTTGTAAATTAAATGAATACTTATCTTCTATATGTTCTAATATAAATATTCCTTCATTAATTTCTTTGTCCACATTATCATATTCTTTCACTTCAATATATGTTTTTATATTTTCTAAAATCCTTGCAAATTTCTCAAGCTCATCATGCTCTATATAATATGCCAATTTTGAAAACATATCCTCCCAATCTTGTTCTATTTCTTCTTTTTTTACTTGGATTTGTTCTTCATTCTTCTCTTCATCATCAAGCATTTGTTTTAATTCTCTTAACTTATCATTTATTTCTTCAATTGAATTCCTACTATATCCTTGTGTAACAGTATTTCCTACTAATATAACTATAATAATAATTGCGCAAATCAAAAATTCTTTTAACATATTACCCTCTTTTTCCTTCTTTTTTTTGGCAAAAAAATTGTCCTTTTCCATCAATTGTAACCAACAATGCCTCTTCTGGCTTTATTTTAAAAGGTAGCATTTGCTTTTCTAACCATTTATAATCTTTTCCTATTTTCTCTAAATTTTTATCTAACACCTTTCCATCAATCACTAAATCATATGGTATTCCTTCATATTCTGGAACAATATTGAAATCTTCTGGTATGGTTCCTCTCTTTTCTGGTTTTTGTATAACTGTTACTTCTCCACTTGTTTCTAATATAGCATATTCTACATCCCCTAAATTAAAAATATTATTTCTCCTCAATCTTTCTTGTAATTCATTAATCGTAAATCTTTCTTTTTTTAATACTTTTTCATCTATTTTTCCTCTGTATATTAATATACTTGGTTTTCCACATATGATTTTTCTCAAATTAATACTTTTGATATTGATAACAGAAATTAGTAAATGCATAACCAATAGTCCTAATATCGGAACAATTCCATTAAATATAGGGATACCTATTTCTGTCATAGGAATAGAAGCCAAATCTGCAATCATAATAGAAATTGCCAATTCAAATGGTTGCATTTGACTAATTTCTCTTTTTCCCATTAATCTCATGACAATTAATACGATTATGTATAAAACGATTGACCTAAAAAATGTTATTAACATATAAACACCTTCATTTTCAATTTACATATATATTTTTAACAAATTTAATTTCTTTTATACAGATTTTGAATAAATATTTTTTTTTTGCAAATACTATTTTTGAACCTAAAATAATGCATAATGAAATCAAAAACTAAGGAGGTTATGTTCTATGTCAGAAGCAAAAGGAACTAACGCTAAAACCGGTACTTCAACAGTTTGGCAAATCGTTGGTAGATTAATTGTTGCTGCTATTGTTTTAGCAGTTACTGCATTTTTTACACCTGGTTTTAGTATTAATAATTTGGCAACACTTATTATAGCTGCCGTTGTTTTAAGTATTATAGACTATTTAATCGTTAAATTTACAGGTTTACATGCCAGTCCATTTGGTAAAGGCTTTGTAGGTTTTGCATTAGCAGCTATTACATTATATGTTACACAATTCTTTGTAGCCGGTTATTCAATATCTTGGATGGCCGCTATAATAGGCGCATTAATTTATGGTGTTGTTGATTATTTCCTTCCTGGAAATCAATCAATGTAATTTGTCAAAAAAGAACATTAGATGATACATCTAATGTTCTTTTATCTCTTTTCATATATTTATTCTGCTTTAGCAAATATAATTAATCTTCTACTACTATCATCATTACATGTTGATAAAGTAATTTCTGGAACGCCTCCTGTATCTCTAGAATAGAAACTTGCATCCTCTGGTGTTGTTTCAAATTTATCATATATTGTATATGTTAATCTGTTTTTTGAGTTATCTGTTATATAGATTTTATCCCCATTATTTAATCTTTTATTATTAGAGAAGAATAATCCATTTCTATAATTATGTCCAATAATAACTGTATTTCCTACTTGATTAATCCCTGCTCCATAAAGCATTGCTACTGAAGTTTCTAGTGAACTTCTGCTTACTTTTTCTAATATTGGATATTCCAAATTAATTGCAGGTATTTCAATTGTTCCTACTACATTAAATCCTTTATATGTAGGCATTTCATTTCCAGAGCTACCTGATACTGTATTGGTTTTTTCAATACTATCTATAGGGTTTGTTGCACCACTATTTTCGTCTGTTGTATTTGTATCATCTGATGCATCCTCTGCATCTTCTGTATAATTCTCAACAAAAGCTAAGGCATCATTTTCTAAAAAATATTTTTGATACCAATCATATCCTAAAAATCCTAATAATCCTAATATGGCAACAATTACAACTACTAATATTACAGTTAATACTTTACTATATTTACTCTCAAACATATCTTTTACCTCCGTAAAATCATAAAATTACCACTACATATATTATACCATAAATATTAACAAAAGTACATAGTTTTTTTAAATCCCTTGAAAATTCATAAATAAATGCAAGACTTTTTGTCCTGCATTTATTTCTTCTTTATTTTACATATTCATTTAATGGTTTTACTCTATAATTTAATTCTCCCATTTCTTCTGTTGGTACATATCCTGCTTTTGCATTTATCACATCTGGTATTCTGTTCACCACAGAAGCACATGTTAGTTCAACTGTAGATGGTCTATTAATAATTAAGGTTGTATTTGGTTCTCCCTCAATTGTCCATTCATTTTTATCAAAATCTTCCCTTGAATACACCTTTCCAATACATTGTGTTTCTAATGTAATGCCCTCTTCTGTTTCTGTAGTAACAACTGCACTCATCCCTGTTGCTGTTCCTGCTTTTACAGTCATTCCTAAGGTTGAAGATTCAATATCTTCTGTATATGTTTGTGGTACTGTTTTTTGTGTTTGTGATTTTACTGTTAATCCCAATTTAGCACATAACCAACCATTGACATTCCACATATATGAAGGTAAATACTCTCCTTTACGAATGACCTCCTGTCTTTCTTCATCTGAAATTCTATCTAGTGAAGCCACTTGTTTATCAAATTCATCTAAAGTTAAACCTGCTCCATGTGCCTTTGCTAATGCAATACCATAATCTTCTACATTATAGCTTGAACTTCCTTTTATTTTTGTAATTTTATGCGTTGAACCTGCAATACTTGAAATTAATTGTCCCCAATAAATATCTTGATATCCACTTCCTGTTATTGTACAATTTGTACTTTTTGCCATTTCATCTAATTTTTGTGTCACTCCTGGATTAGAATTTTCAGGATAAAAAGCCTCCTCACAAGTCGTTATTGCATTAATTCCATGCTTTGCACATAACATAAGGGCATCTTCTACATCAGCAATTAAACTCATGGTCGTTACAATCGCAATATCTGGTTTTGCTTCCTTTATCATATTCTCAGCATCATCTAAGCTAACTACTTTTACACCCTTATTCTCACATCCCATAATTTCTCCAATGTCTTTTCCAATCACAGCTGGATTTACATCAATAGCACCTACAATTTCTGCACCTTTTTCATATACATATCTCATGGTATATACACTCATTTTTCCCGTACCATATTGTAATACTCTGATTTTTCTATCCAAAAAAATCACTCCTTTCTATCATATACATTATTTGCATTTGTTTATGCAATTATACAATTAGAAATCAAATTTTAAGAACAGAATTCATTTATAATATTGGCACATCTTTTTGAAGCCAGTTTTAGATTTTCATCAAATGTACTTTCATTTCTTCCATCTGGAATATCTGATATACATCGAATACTAATAAAAGGAATATCATCTAAATAGCAGACTTGTCCTACAGAAGCACATTCCATGTCTACAACATCTGCATTAAATTTTGCATTAATTTTATTTTTCATTTCTATTTGTGTACAAAATATATCACCAGATGCTACAATTCCCATTTTTATCTGATACATTCTTTCATCCATATTTTTTATCATATTTTCAAAAGCAGATACCAATCCTCTATCACATATGATTTTATCACCTACACCTGTAATATATCCTTTGCTATGACCAAATGCAGTTATATCAAAATCGTGCTGAAGAACATGTTTTGCAATAACAACATCACCAATATTTAGTAAATAGTTAACGGCTCCAGCTGCCCCTGCATTAATTACAAAATCCAAATCAAAATTATCCACTAAAATTTGCGTGGTCCTTGCAGCATTTACTTTACCGATACCACTTTTAATTACTACACAATTTCTCTTCTGTATTTTTCCAGTTATAAATCGTAAATTATAAATTTGTTTTACCTCTGTTTCTGTCATTAAATCAAGTATCTCTTGTCTTTCTTCATCCATGGCTACTACGATTCCAATGTATTTCATAGATATTCCTCCTTTCTTTTTATGCAGTTTTTCTGCTCTCTTACTTTACACTCACATTATATTATATTTTTATTCTTTTTTCTACCCCAAATACAAAAAAGAGTATTATTATGATATAATAATACTCTTTTTATCTATATTGAAACCAATTATTTTAATTCAACAACTGCTCCAACTTCTGCAAATTTAGCTTTTAATTCTTCAGCTTCGTCTTTAGAAACTCCTTCTTTAACTGTTTTTGGTGCTCCATCAACTAATTCTTTAGCTTCTTTTAATCCTAGTCCTGTAGCATCTCTAACAACTTTGATAACTTTTATTTTTTGATCTCCAGCTTCTGCTAAAACAACATCATAAGATGATTTTTCAGCTGCTGCATCTCCTCCAGCTACTGCTCCAGCTGCTGGTGCAGCTGCTGCTACTGCAGATACTCCATATTTTTCTTCTATAGCTTTTACTAAATCAGCTAATTCAACAACTGTTAAGCTGTCGATTTCTTCAATTAATTTTTCTATTTTTTCCATTTTAAAATCCTCCTAAATATTTTTTAGTGATATAAGTTCACCACTCTTATTTTATATTTTTTCTAATTAAGCTTCAGCTGGTGCTTCTACATTTTCAGCTCCTGCTTCTTTTTTGATTCTTACTTGATCAAGTGCAACTGCAACTTTTGAAATATTTCCAAGTAAAGCTCCAGCAAGCATTGATAATAATGTTTCTCTTGATGGTAATTTTGCTAATGTAATGATTTCTTCTGCTGTCATTACTTTACCTTCAATAACTCCACCTTTGATTTTGTAGTAATCATTATCTTTGCTAAAATTGTAAATTGCTTTTGCAGCTCCTAAGTAATCTTCATTGCTCATAATAACTGCTGTTGGACCTACTAATTTATCCTCTAAACCTTCAATACCACATTCAGCTAATGCTCTTCTTGTAATATTATTTTTTATAACAGCATATTTTGCATTTACATTTCTTAAATCTGTTCTTAAGTTTGTTACATCTGAAACATTGATTCCTCTGTAATCTGTTAAAAGTATAATTTTAGCTTCTTTCATTTCTGCTGCTAATTTTGATACTTCTTCTTTCTTTTGATTTAATATTTTTTCACTTGCCATTTATTTTCACCTCCTATTAGATTTTTATATTATAAAAATAAATAACACGCCTTGTATCCATACCGAGGATATAAAGCGTGTATATATTCATGTATATACTTCTTTCTTCTAACCTCGGTAGGACTTATTTTTGCCTACTGTCTTTGGCTAATAATAACTAATTATTTTTGATTAATAAATAAACTTGGTCCCATTGTTTTAGCGATTGCTACACTTCTAATGTATTGACCCTTTGCTGCTGCTGGTTTAGCTTTAATAATTGCATTCATAACTGTTTCATAGTTTTCAGCTAATTTTTCAGCACCAAATGAAACTTTTCCAAAACCTAAGTGAATAATATTTGTTTTATCTAATCTATATTCTACTTTTCCTGATTTAATTTCATTGATTGCTTTTGTTACATCCATTGTAACTGTTCCTGATTTAGGGTTTGGCATTAATCCTTTTGGTCCTAATACTTTTCCTAATCTTCCTACAACACCCATCATATCTGGAGTTGCAACAACTACATCATAATCAAACCAGTTATCATTTTGGATTTTTGGTATTAATTCTTCTGCTCC
>CALXKD010000045.1 GCA_944388795.1 uncultured Clostridia bacterium | reverse complement strand
AAAATCATGGCAATTCCATATTCATTACATTTATCAATTGAATCTTGGTCTCTTATAGATCCACCTGGTTGAATAATCGCTGTGATTCCAGCTTTATGTGCAGCTTCTACACAGTCTGAGAATGGGAAGAATGCATCTGATGCAAGTACTGCTCCTTTTGTTACACCTTCTCCAATTAATTCTTTAGCATGTTCTACTGATTGCTCAGTAGCCCAAATTCTATTTACTTGTCCAGGTCCAATTCCGATTGATTGTTTATCTTTTCCAAGTGCAATTCCATTTGATTTTACATATTTTACAATTTTCCATGTAAATAACATATCTTCTAATTCTTTGTCTGTTGGTTTTCTATCTGTTACTACTTTGTAATCATCCAATAATTTTGAATCAATTGTTTGTACAATGACACCACCATTAATTTTCTTAATGTCTAGAGCATTTTCTGGTTGTTTTACTGTAATAGATGGTAATTCTAATACTCTTACATTTTTCTTTGTTTGTAATATTTCTAAAGCTTCTGGTTCATATGATGGAGCAACAATTACTTCTAAGAATATTTCTTTCATTTCTTGTGCAATTGCTTTTGTAATTTCTCTGTTTGCTACAACAATTCCTCCAAAGATTGAAGTTTTGTCAGCTTCAAAAGCTTTTTTCCATGCTTCATAAATATCGTTACTACTTCCTACACCACATGGATTTCCATGTTTACATGCAACAACAGTTGGTTCATCAAATTCTTTTAATAATTCTAATGCACCATTTGTATCATTAATATTATTAAATGATAATTGTTTTCCATTTAATTGTTTTGCAATGGTTAGAGAACCTTCACATTTTCCAATTTCTTTATATAATGCACCAATTTGATGTGGATTTTCTCCATAACGCATTTCTTCTACTTTTTCGTATGTTAATGTTAATTCTTGTGGTAATGAATTATCTTTTCTTTCTTCTTTTAAGTATTTACATATCATAGCATCATAACTTGCTGTATGTTCAAATACTTTATTCATTAAATAGAATTTTGTATCTAATGATACTTGTCCATTTTCTTTTAATTCTGTTAATACTTTTTCATAATCATTTGGATCTGTTATAACTGTAACGTCTTGGTAATTTTTAGCAGCGCTTCTAAGCATAGTAGGTCCACCAATGTCAATATTTTCAATTGCTTCTTCTCTTTTTACACCTTCTTTTAATATGGTTTGTTTAAATGGATATAAGTTAACAACTACAAAGTCAATGGTATCTACATTTAATTCTTCCAATTGTTTCATATGATTTGGATTACTTCTCATGGCTAATATTCCTGCATGTACTTTTGGATGAAGTGTTTTTACTCTTCCATCTAAACATTCTGGAAATCCTGTATAATCAGAAATTTCTGTTACTTTTACATCATTTTCTTTTAGCTTTTTGTATGTTCCTCCTGTTGATATGATCTCGATTCCTAATTTTTCTAATTCTTTTGCAAATTCTACTATTCCGCTTTTGTCTGAAACGCTAATTAATGCTTTCATAATTACCTCCTTAAATTTCTATAATTTATATTCTATATTTGGCTTAAATCTTTACACTGCATCACTATTATATAGCATAAAAGGGCTTTGGTCAAACCATTTTACATAATTTACATAATTTTTTTATTGTTTTACTCCCCATATATCTCTTTAAAGATATATTCTGCATATGCTTTTGCTACATTTACCTCTCCTAATTTCTCAATAGCTGTTAATGCTGGATCTGCATTTACCTCACAAATAATTGGCTCATTATCTTCTGTTAAAAAGAAATCTACAGAACAATAATCTAGATTTAAAATTGTTGCTACTTTTTCTGCTATTTTCTTATATGCATCTGTAACCGTATATTTGATAGATTTTCCTCCCAAAGAAATATTTGACCTAAAATCATTTTCATTTATTCTCATAATAGAGCCAACTAATTTCTTTCCTACTACCACAGTTCTAATATCTTTACCACTATTGACATCTATAAATTCTTGAAACATATATGACGTGCCCTTTATTTTGTCACAAATTTTCTCTAACATTCCTCTATTATCAATTTTGTAGATATCTCGTCCACCTTTGCTATTTGACTTTTTCACAATTAATGGATATCCTAGTTTTTCCTCGACATAGTTTTTATAACTTTCGGGTATTTCTATTTTCTCTATATTTTCTACTCCTGTATTGGTCATTCCACAAATAGTTGTTGGCATTTTTATATCATTATCTGCCAATAAACAATATGTCATGAATTTATCATCACAATTTTCTGTTGCTTCATATGTATTAAAACTTCTTATATGATGTTTTTTGAGTAATGCATCTATATATTTATCTTTTACAAGTTGAATACAAAAATCGTATTTATCCAGTGTTACATTACTTTTCCCATTCTCTATTTCTAAAAACATTTCATCTACTTTTATTTTATCGATTTGTATTCCTAATGTTTGAAATTCCTCTACAATTCTATTACATTGATATATTTTAGCTTCATTTTGAAAGCCAGGATACACTAGCATAAGCCCTTGTTTAGAAAATGATTGTTTCATTTTTATTCCTCTTTTCTATTTTACAAATTCTTTTATAATATTGATATCTTCATAGGTTGTAATTTTTATATTGGTGTAATCTCCTTCAATGATTTTTATTGGATATCCTTCTTTTTCCAATAACATACAATCATCTGTTACATCATCATGTTTATATTTCTCGTGCATATTGAATAATATATTTCTATCAAAACATTGTGGTGTCTGAATAATCCATGTATTGGCTCTTGCAGTCGTATTGACAACTACTTGATTTTCATCTGTAATTTTAATCGTATCTTTTGATTTTACTCCAACTGTTACGCCTTTAAATTCTTTCATACTTTCTATACATTTATCAATATACTTTTGTTTTATGGCAGGTCTTGCACCATCATGAATAATTACAATATCTGCAGTTGTTTCTTTTAAGCAGTTGTAAACAGATTCTTTTCTAGAATTTCCACCTACTACAATATGAATTGGCTTTTTAAGATTTTCTTTTTGTATGATTTCTTTTACAGTTTTCATTTCATCTTGTTTTACGGCTATCACAATATTATCGACATATGTATTGGTATCAAATGCATGCATACTATAAAATATGACTGGTTTTCCATTAATATCTTCAAAATTTTTATTTCTATTTTGTCCATATCTTGTACTATTTCCTGCCACTAAGATAATGGCTGTTACTGTTTTTCCTTCTATCAAAACATTTCCCCCTTTTTTACATTATATGATGTACAAATATATGTCTGGTAAGTATCTTTTAATGCTCTATACCCATTTTTGGCTGATTGTTTGTCTTTAAATATTCCATAAACGCAAGAACCAGAACCTGTCATCAATGTCTGTAATGCCCCATTTTTTATCAATTCTTTTTTTACATCTTGAATGATTTCTTTTTCTTGTATAACTTCTTCAAACACATTATATAAATTATTTGCTAATAATTGCACATCTTCATTTTCTAATGCCTTTATGATACTATTTGTTGTATGTAATTGTTTTATATCTTTTTTGTCATCTATTTTTTGATACATTTCTTTTGTATTACAAGCTATTTCAGGTTTAATAATTACCATATAATATTTAAAATGAGTATCTATATTGGTAATGATATCTCCGATTCCTTCTGCTTTTATAGCCTTGTTATAAAAGCAAGGAACAACATCTGCGCCTAAGCTTTTTCCTAAAATCTCCATATCTTCCTTACTTAACTTCAAATTAAATAATCTATTCATAGCAATGATAAATGCAGCACAATCTGTACTTCCACCAGCCATTCCTGCTTGCATAGGAATCTTTTTATTAACAGTTACTTCAATTCCGCTAATTACCTTATACTGCTCTTTTAATTTTACATAAGCTTTATATATAATATTTTCTTTTGTGTTTAACGCCTTCACATTAATATTTAATTTAAAGTCATCTGTCTGTGTTTTCTTTATATAAATTTCATCATATAGATTGACTTTTTGAAATACAGATTCTAAATTATGATAATTGTCTTCTCTTTTTTCCAATATTTCTAAATTCAAGTTTACTTTTGCTCTCGCTTTTATATAAATCTCTTTCATAGATTTTTCTCCTATTTATTTTACTCTACTGTAATACAGGCAAAAACACTAATTCCATTACCTTTTCCAAACTCTGTTAATCCTTCTCCTGAAGTAGCGGTTATCCCAACACAATTTTCATCGATTCCTAGTATCCTTGCTATATTTTTTCTCATTTCTTCTACCTTAGGACTTATTTTTGGTGTTTTACATTCTATAGAGATAGATAGATGTACAATTTGATTATCTAAATATTTTAATGCTTCTTTTAAATATTCTTCACTATCGGTAATACCTCTTTTACACATATCATCTGAAACTTTTCCTAATATATTTTTACATGTGATTCCTGAAATGGCATTTGTAATAGCATGTAAAACAACATCTCCATCACTATTGGCTACAATTGAAAAATCTTCTTCAAATTCCACACCCCCTAATAGCAATTTTTTATCTGTATGTGTATAATCAATTCTATGACTATCTTGTCCAATGGCTACTTTCATTGATTTCCTCCTTCTCATTTTTCATCTTTTTCATTGTATCATACCCTATGGCTTTATACAATCCAATTCACTTTTTTTATTTAAAGAAATAAAAAAGTTAAAGTAATCATTTTTATTTTGATATACTTTAACTTTTTGTTTATTATTCTTTTTCCTTGGCTTTATTCCCCTTTTTTTGTTCTTTTATTTCAAAATATGTTCTATATACTCTTTTTAACTCTTCTAAATCTTCTCTTTTATATTTTTGGGTTTCTTCTAGTCTACTAATCTTTGCTTGTAGCCATCTACTATAATATTGATAAGGATCTAGTCTTTCCATAAATTCTAATTGTTGAATTACTTTATATACCTCTCCAGTCCATACAAGGCCTCTTACTTTATCATAAGTAAGTCCTTTTTTATCATCATCATAAAGTCTATCATTAAATGCCAACCCTCTTCGGGCATATATAAATATATTTCTATCAATCATTAATTCCTGTATTTTGTCCTCTACCATCTCTACGACTCTTTGCTTTTCTTCAGGTGTCAAATGATAATCAAATCTATTATCTTCTCCATCAAATAAGTAGATATATCTATATACTTGTTCATATTTTTTTACTACTTCCTCTTTTAAAGTTACTAACATTTCTACTATTGTCGGAAATTTTTCTCCCATACATAAATTCCAATATTTATCACGAGTCATGTGTCTATTCGTATAAAATACAAAACCTTCTAATAAGTCTTCTCTATTATCCATACCATGCAAAAAATATTGATCAAAATTTTTTGCATCAAATTCTGTATATCTTCTTAATAAATTTTGTATTTCCTGCTCATTTTGTCTAATCACGCCATATGTATAGCTCGTGTCTGGTGTTAATTGTGTTCTATCCACCTTCCTAATATCCTGCCAGATAAAACCTGCATCTTTCCACCTTTCTATATCTGCTGAGTTTCCAGTTTCCAAGATAGATAAATAAGACAAAGTAAGACATGGCTTCTCTCCTGGTAAATCGGAAGTGTCTAATCTTGCATATAAAAATTTTTTTATATCCACATCCATTCTTCCTTCAAAGTCTTCTGTTGTTTTTCTAACCTCACTTCTAAAATTTTTTGTATCATTATCGTCTTCTTCATCTTCTTTTAATAAAACATTTATATTTTCTAAATCATCCTCATTTTTTTGTAATAACCAATTTCCATCAATTGAAAAAATATTGTTTTCTATTCTTATCGAAAGATCTTCTGGTATTGAATCTATATCTTTTATCATTTTTCTTAATTCTTCAATATTTTCAGGTTCTCTTATATTTAATTCCATGTTAACTACCTCTTTTATTTTCTTCTCCGTTTATTTCTCCATTTATTTTTTCTTTAGTAGTTAATTCAGATATATCACATGAGAATAAAATTATCAATACTTCTTAGTTATATTTTTATTTTAATTTTATTTATTGTTTTGAATTTATTAAATACATTTGTGTGATTTTCTTAATTTTTAAACATATCCTCTAAATTATGAGAAATTAGCTTTAAATTTTGTATAGAGTTTCCTTCTATGACATATGGTGTACAATGGTCTATCTTTAAATGAAATATTTTTTCTTTAGGCTCAATATGAAATATATTTAAAAATAAACATCTAATTGCATGGAAATGAGAAAATATTCCTATGGTCATATCTTCCTGAAAATCTAAGGAATCCAAAAATTTTCTACATCTTTTACTGACATCTGTATAATTTTCTCCCTCTGGTGCTTTTTGAATAAAGTCGGTTCTAAATTTATTAAAACCTTCATCAACTATATATTTTCTATATTCTTCAGAAGCTAACAAATCTTTTTTCTCCTTACCTTCAAAAATTCCTAAGCATCTTTCTTTTAGCTCATCACGTATATCTAATGGATATCCTGGCTTGGCTAATTTTGCTGTTTGTATTGCTCTATTTAGATTAGAGCAATATACCTTTTCTATTTTTTTTACGATTTTATTATCTGCTAAATTACTTGCTTGTTTTCTTCCTAATTCTGTTAAATCTGTCATCTCATTATTTAGTGTTCCTGTATATAAAGCAGTTCCACTATCATTCATAATATTTGCCATTGTTTGTCCATGTCTTATAATTACGATTTTCATTCTTTCTCCTCTTTCTTTTTTATCACTTTACAATCTCTTTCTACTTTTTCCTTTCCATGTGCTGCATTATATATATTAAACATATTCTTTAAAATTTCATTTTCATTATCTTTATGAATAGCTGTTGAAAGTAGATATACAGATAAGATTAAGCTTCCATACCACTTTAAGTCAAAGTTTAGTTTTTTAAATCCCAAATTTTCATAAAATTTTACTCTTCTTTCTCTTAATTGATTATCTTGCTCATTTTTTCCTAAACCTATTTTTTCTACTTCGACAAATATTCCATTATATTTTTTTATTTGCTCCGCTAATATCTGTATTGCCTTGGAACCATATCCTTTATTTTGATATTTTTCTAAAATAGCAAAATAATCTAATTGTATATATTGATTTTTTTCAGTCGTATTGATAATAAAAAATCCAACAAATATATCATTTTCACATATTTTTATGAATCTGGTTATTTTTTTGTTAAAATTATCTTCTAATACTTTGAATTCTTTTCTTTCCTCTTTTGGAAAAATACTTACATATTCAGGATATACTATTTTTTTAAATTCTTCTATTCCAATATTTACTAAATTCATTATTCAGAATTCCCTTCCTTCTTTTTCTTGACTCTCATTAACTGTTAATGTTAACAAACCTCTAATCTAAAATATATATTTTCCCAGTATATGCATCTAATTCGATTTTCTGTCCATCTTTTATTTTTCTTGTTGCATTAACTGTTCCTACAATACATGGTACATTAAATTCTCTTGAAAGTATTGCTGCATGACATGTAATTCCACCTTCATCTGTTATAAAACCTCCTGCTTTTTCCATAGCTGAGACATAATCTGGTGTTGTCATGGTTGCCACTATAATATCTCCCTTTTCTACTTTGTAAATATCTTGATAAGATGTTAAAACCCTAGCGATTCCTTTAATCTTTCCTCTATTAGCAATACTTCCAGAAATAACTTGTCTATCTGAAACTTGCTCCTCACCTTTTGAAGTCTTAAATATCTTAGCAATTTCTGATTGTAATACTAAACTTTCATCTCCAAATACTGTCTGAACCTTTCCATCAATCCAAATCATGGCAAAACCCTTTTTTCTATCTTCAAGTGTATTTTTGATTTCTTTTCTCATCATTCCTTGATTTTTCAAAATATCTAATATTTCTTTGTCATCAAGCATAATCAAATCTTCATCTGCAATCTTTGTTCTTCTAGAAATCTCCTTAAAAATTGTATGTCTGCCAACATAAAATAAATGGTCTGAATATTCTGTTGTATAGGTTCTTAAGAAAATAAAATCTCTAATTGCTTTAATCAACTTCCTTATTTTTTCACTAAAATGATATTGTTGTAAGATTTTTTCATATTCTATATCATTATTCTTTCTAACCTTATTGATATTTTCGATTTTTCCTTTAATATCCTCATTTATTAAATTCTCTAATCTGCTTACATAATCCTTTTTTGTAAATGCAGTATCTTCAAATTCTACTGGTCCTTTTATCCATGAATATTTCTCTATATGTTCATTTAATAATTTCTCTATATCCTTTCCATCTTTAAGCTCTAATGCTATTTTTAATAAATCTAATGGTTCTTCACTATAAGATAATGGAAAATAATTTGGACATGTAGAAATTTTTGAAAAAATATCTTCTATTTCTTTTTCAGTAAATTTTGAATCAGCTAATGCCTTGTTTAATCTATCAATTAAATAGTCTTCTGGTCTTGTCATTCCTGGTATAAAACTCTTAATGTATATATTGTTGAATTTTTCCATTTCTTTTGCCAGTTCTTTAAAACTTAAATCATTTAATGACTTATCTTTTAAATATTCTAAATACTTTTTAATCTCTTCAACGATATCAAATTCTATTTTTGCAAATTTTTCAAAGAAGTCTTCCTCCTTTGTTTGATAGTTATCAAGTTTATGACATAAAATTTCAAAATCTGCTTCTAATGCATACTCATCACCATTTAGACATAAATAATTTTGTGTTGCTATTTCAAAGCCTAATAATGCTTTTTGATATTTTTCTAAACTTGCATAGATTTCTGTATTTTCTACAAACCAATTAAATTTTCTAGCTACATAAAATTCCCAATTTCCGCTTGCCTTTATGTTGTCTAATAAATCATCTTTCTTCACTGTAGTAATAGGCCTACATTGTAAAATATATATCTTATTCTTTTCAATTCCCCATTCTATATCAACTGGGTATCCATAGACTTTCTCGACTTGCTCTATTATATTGGATAGTTTAAAAATCATGTTATCATCTAATTTTTGAAAATCTCCATTTGGAACGGTTATCCATTTATTTGTTTCATTTTCTTTTACTAATTTTGTTTTTTGATTTTTTATTTCTTTACTTTTTATTGTATGCTCTTTCTTATCCACAATATATGTATCTGGCGTCACTTTACCTGATACAATAGCTTCTCCCAATCCCAATACACCTTCTATAACAATTTCATTTAAATGATTATTCGTTGGATTTATTGAAAAAGCAATGCCAGATATATCGCTTTGTATCATTTTCTGTACCACAACAGCAACCGCTATATCTGATGTATCATGATTCTTTATTCTATAAAATAAAGCTCGTGGACTAAAAATTGAACTCCAGCATTTCTTTACACTTTCTATGATATTCGTTTTGTCCACATTTAAAAATGTTTCCAATTGTCCTGCCCATGCATGGCTTTTTCCATCTTCCGATGTAGCAGATGATCTAACTGCAACATATTTACAATTTAATGTTTCATAGTTTTTCATAATTTCTTTTTTTATAATCTCTGACATTTCACATCTAGATATTATTTTCATAATTTCTTTTGCATGTTCTTCTATTTCTTTTTCATTTCCTATATCACATTTATGAATGATTTCTTGTATTTTTTCTTTTACATGATTTTCTTCTAAAAAAACTTTAAACACATCTGCCATAATCACATATCCATTTGGAATATTAAACTCATTTTGATACATTTTTGCTAATGATGCACCTTTTCCTCCAGCAATATCGTCTTCTTTAATATCTTCAAAAAATTTTATATTCATATTTATTCTCCTATCAAATCTAAAATTATACTTTCCCAATCTTTTGCAGGTAATATTTTGATTTCTATATTTTCTCCATCTTTACCATAATATTCATTGATAACATTATCAAATCTTTTGTTTCTTATTTCTCTGGCATTTTTTGCTGATAATTTTATAGATTTATTATTAATTCCATTTTCAATAACTAATTCTTTTGTTTTAAAAGAAATGGATAAATGACATATTTTTTCTCCTACAAGACTATTAAAATAGCTCATAAATGTTGCGAATTCTTCATTGGATGCATCTCCATAAAAAACCATATTCACATAATTGCCTTTTTCTTCAATCTTTTCTAAATTTCTTTTAAATACACTCACTTTATTGACATCCATAAATTTTTTACTATCATATTCAAACATTAATATATATCTTTTCATAGTTCTATTCCTCCATCTTCTCTGACTTTTATTCTTTTACTTAATGTTTCAATACATTGTGCAATTCCATCTGAATTTGCCCAATTTCCAATAATTATGTCTTCATCATTATTTGCTATTTCTCCAATGTTGGCTGGTGCAATAAACACGGTCTTAAGTCCCATTTCTTCTTTCATTCTTTGTTTATTTATTGTATACATCTTTAAATCCTCGTCTTGTGAATCTCCTCCTATTATGACAAAAGGAATATCATATTTTTCTTTTAGTTTTTTTGTTAACATATATACAACCTCTGATTTAGAATGCTTTTTAGGTTTTACATCACATTCTTTTCCATAAGCATCATAATAGGTAACAGTTTCTATATCCTGACAATCAATAATTTTCTCTATCTGTTCACTTACCTCTGCTAAACGTGTTCTAGATATCTCATGAAAACTAATATTATAAATACTTGTAACTTCTGGACTTATTTTACCTCCATATTGTTCAGCAATATCTTCTATTTCTGCTCTTTTCTCTAATATTCTGGTATCTAATGTCAATAACCTACTAGACTTGTCTTTTCTGATAATAAATCCACAATATTCTGCAACTACTCCGTCAAACAAATTTGGCAATCCATAATTTTCTGCCAATACATTTAGTAATTTATATTTACTTTTCGCTGATTCAAATGATGAACCAGTAATCATTGTTATTTGTATTTCATAATTTGATTTTGATTGCATTGCTATAATAGAATCAAAGAATTTCTTTACATTTTCTGCCCCACCTTTTAACAATAAATCCGTTGTTCCTGAATAATCCAAAAATAAAGGGATAACCTTCTTTTTATGAAGTGCACCCCAAATGTTAGACAAAAAGTAAACATTTGGAGGTGTATTTTTTATGAGTAAATATTCTAATGAATT
>CALXKD010000044.1 GCA_944388795.1 uncultured Clostridia bacterium | reverse complement strand
CGGCGATAATGATTACAATAGTCATAATCATACACCTCTTTCTTATTTAATTTTCAATGTTCGAAATAAATATATATGTTTATATGAAATATATTTTTTCCTACCATATCTATTTTATCTTTATTATTGTAAACTGTCAAGCATTTTGACATAAAAAGCGGAATTAGCGTTGAATTAAAAATAAAGCAAATAGCTTTTAGTTACTATTTGCTCTATTTTTTTAGTTATTTACTTGTTTTTATTTCTATTGTATTTCCATCAGATGTTAATTGTATCGTTCCATTTTCATCTGTCCTATAAATGGTACTTCCTATTGTATTTAATTTATCAATTGTTTCTTGTGTTGGTAATCCATAAGAATTGTCTTCTCCTACCATAATAATTGCATATTGTGGTTGGACTTGTTTTAGAAATTCTTCAGAACTACTTGTACTAGAACCATGATGTCCTACTTTTAATACATCTGTTTTCGGCCAACTAATTGTTTTTTCATTTTCTTCCTCTGCATCTCCCATAAATAAGAAGCTATTATTGCCAAATTCTAGTCTAAAAACAAGTGAAGATACATTTAAATTATCTTTATCTAGTATAGGCTCTGTCATAAATTCTCCTGTCGCCTGTCCTAACACAATTTCATCTCCTTTATTAGGAGCTGTTACTGTTAAATTTTTATTTTCTATTGCTTCTAATACATCTTCAAATGTTTTGGTAGTTGTTTCAATTTTAGGCATATAAATCTGTCCTATATCAAATTTGTTTATGACATCGTCTAATCCACCAATATGATCCTCGTGCGGATGTGTTCCTATTAAATAATCTATCTTTGTAATCCCAAGATTCTCTAAATAATTAACAACTGTTTCTCCTGCTTCATTTGTTCCTGCATCTATTAACATAACCTTATCTTGATTTCTAATTAAAATACTGTCAGCTTGTCCAACATCTATATAGTCTATCAATAAATCTTCTTGAGCTACAAATTCTACTTGCTGCTCATTTTGAGTATTGGCTTTCTCTCCTATATTAGAAACTGTATCTACAAATTTTTCATTCGTTCCTAATATTCCTGCAATTCCTACAATAATTAAAGCAATTGCTGTAGATAATAACTTTTTCATTTTTGTATTTCTTCTTCTCCTCATCTTTTGTCCTCCTTATTTTTCATATTTGGCTTTTGCATTCTTATTTTGATTTCCTATTATTTACTTCCATAATTTATTCATTCTATCTTGAATTCTATTGGTTTCTTCCTTTGTAAATGCTTCATCATAGATATATTTACCATTTACATATTGCACAATACTTCCCTCTTTTATATTTTCTGGTAACATATCTTTTTTGACTTGTTTGATTTCATTTGTTTGTCTATTTTCTAAAATAGCATAATCTCCTTCAAATCTATCAATTGAATATTCTTCAATTGCATTTAATTTTGTTGCTAATTCTATTTCTTCTGAATGACTTTTTTCTTTTATTTCATGCTTTATATCTGTAACTGTTTTTTCTATATTATTAAATACATCCATATTCATGTCATTCCCTCCTTTAAAATAATTTATATTATTTTAAAATATATAGCAGTATATAAATAATCTCTATCTTATTTATATACTGCTAAATTCAATTTGTCAATTACTTACTTTTTGTTTCTTTTATATCTCCTGATTTATACGCATTTATTAATTCTTGTAAGTCCTCTATTTCCTTTTTTAATTTTGTTCCAATATCTGTATCTCCCACTCTTTTTCTAATAACACCTGTCTTTTTTACAATAATCTCACTGATAATATCCTTTTCTTCTATAATTGCTTTTTCAACAGATTCAAATGGTTTATTCTGGCTTAATAACAATCCATTGGAATTATATGTAAGGATATATCCAGCATTTCCTGTCTTCTCTCTAAAGCTTTTTGCTAATCCTCCATCAATTACTAATAATTTTCCATTTGCTTTTATAGGACTTTCTCCATCTTTTACTTTTACAGGCATATGTCCATTCAATATATGAGAATCCTCTCCCTCTAATCCAAATTCTTTTAAAACCTTTACACAAAATGCTTCCTCTTCAGAATATTTATAATATGGGCTTTTAGGTTCCTTACTCATATTTTTATCTTTCACAAAATAGCTTTCAAAGGTTGCCATTTTTTCTTTACCAAAAAATGGTGAATCTGGTGAAATCCATAAAAACCACATTAAATCTACTAACTCTGGTTGTCTTGTTGCAAATACTTTATTTACTGTTTCATTAATCTCATCAAAATAGGCTTTTCCTTTTAATGTTTTTCCTAAAAACGCTATTTCTTTCAATTCTCCATTTTCATCTGTTGGAACACAACCATGGAATAAAAGATTATGATTAAATATAGTATACATTTCTCCTTTTGTATATAAATAATTTAAATGTTTGCTCAAACTTGGACTATGGATAAATGATTCTGCTAATCTTTCAATTACTTCATTTTCTTCTGGCGTTAATTCATAAGGATTATCTTTGTAAATTGTTGGAAAATTCTTATCATTCATTTCATACCATTTTCCATCTATTTTTACAGTTCCCTTTTCTATA
This sequence comes from uncultured Clostridia bacterium, assembly GCA_944388795.1. GTDB lineage: Bacteria > Bacillota > Clostridia > TANB77 > CAG-508 > CAG-269. Next base: position 8,644 of record CALXKD010000044.1, on the reverse strand, counting down.
TCCATTTTATCCAATAATAATCTATTTTCTAGATGATATTCTGGATGTTTTTTTATCATCTGTCCTTCTATTTTTAACTGAATAATAGTTATCGCTTTATGTATTTTCGCAATATTATTTCTATCACTATTATCATATTTATTATAATCAAAAACCTTTGGCATAAAATTTAAACAATCATCATTTTTGTACGTTGTTTGTGCAAATGTAGATAATGGTCTCATATTAATTCCATAAGAATCCTCCAATATTCCTATATTACTATATCTTGCACATATTCTAATAACTGTTGCAATATTTGCCTTATTTCCACATCCTGCTCCCATCCATAAAATATCATGATTTCCCCATTGTATATCTAAACTATGAAAACTCATTAATCGATCTAATACTAAATCTGGATATCTTCCTCTGTCAAATATATCACCTATAATATGCAAATGGTCAATTGCCATTCGTTTTATTAAATCTGATATAGCTATAATAAAGCTATCTGCTTGATCCAATTCAATAATTGTTTTTATAATCTGTTTATAATAGTTTTCTTTGTCCTTTTCTCCATTTACCTGTGCATGTAATAATTCATCTATAATATATTCAAAACCACTATTAATCGCTTTTCTAACCTTTGATCTTGTATATTTTGAGCTTACCTTTCTTGCTACTTCTACTAATCTATATAAAGTAATCGCATACCATTCTTCTAGATTTTCTGTTTCTTGTTTTATTAGCTTTAACTTTTCTTTAGGATAATAAATCAATGTTGCTAATGTATTTCTTTCTTTTTCTGTGATTCGATTTTCAAAAGTTTCTTCTATTTTACTTTTAATAATTCCTGCACCATTATTTAAAATATGTGTAAATGGTGCATATTCTCCATGAATATCACTTAAAAATACCTCTGTTCCTTTTGGCAAATTTAGTATAGCTTTTAAATTAATGATTTCTTCTGCTACCTCTGTTATATTTTTGTATTCTTTACTTAATAAAGTTAAATACTTTTCTTTATTATATTCTCCCATATCTGCTATATCTCCTATTCCTTTATATTAATATATGCTATAGTATATACTAAAGTATATATTGTGTCAAAAAAATAGAATGCACGCATTCTATTTACACTATTTTTTATTAAAATACATAATTAAATGTTCTATTGTATTTTTATCGACTTCTGATAATTTTTCATATCCTGCTAGTGGATATGCTAAACTTTTATTTCCTGTTACGGTTAAATATTCACTAAATACTTGATCTAAACTAATTTCAAAAGTATTACATATTTTGACAAGAACTTCATAAGATGGTTTTGCTCTATCTTGTTCAACATCACTAATATATCTAACAGATACCTCTACTTTTTCTGCTAACTGTTCTTGTGTATATCCATTACTTTTTCTGATTGTTTGAAGTTTTTTTCCTATTTTAATTGTGCTTGCTTTTCTCATGATTACCACCCATATATTTTTTTATTAATATTATCAAATTTTAATGCTTGTATAAATGAACTATTTTCGTTTATTGTTACACTTTATTTCTTGTCATTTACATATCCTTTAAATATTCCTCTAGTAATTCATCTAATCTTTTTCTTTGTGCTTCTATTTTCTTTCTCTCTTCTTTTGTTTCTATCATTTTTTCTAGAATTTGCAATTCTTTTTTTATTTGTTCCTTCAAATCATTCACATTATTCATCTCTGCTTTTATTTTTTGCTATATCCTGTTATTTTATTCTAGAATATAAAAAATACAGTATAAAACCTTCTTCTATCGTTTTACACTGTATTTATCTTTTCTTTATTTACTTATGTTTTATAAATATAAAATTGGTCTAAAAGAAATGCTTGTATTATTAGTTGTATTTCCTTCGTTTTTACGACTACTGGCACATAAATTGTTTGTATCATTATATGCATCCCCTCGTACAACACAACTATCCGCACCATTAAATGGGTCAAAAATCTCTGTTGTCCATTCATAGCAATTACTTGCTAAATCATAAATATTGCATTGTACATCTCCTGATTCTCCTGCCAATAGTAGCCCATCTTCTGCATCATTTGCACTTTGCCTTATGGCATATTGACTACTCTGTTTTTGTAAAAATAATATTGCTGTATCAAAGGCATAGCTATTCATCAAGGCACTATTAACTGCCGTTCCATATATGCCTTGGCAAGAAGTTTCGGCATCTGGCTGCTTTATTTCGGTCCATACTTCTTGTCCTCTTTTACTTTTTACACTTTGTTCTGCCTTGCCACTTGCCTCATATCTTGCTATATAATATCCATCATTTTCTTTAACACTATTGATAAATCCGGCTAACTTTCTCCGTATTCTCTTTATAACTTGCACCTGAACTAGCACTCGTTTTTAAATTTGCATCTAACGTTTCAGGGGTTAATTCTTCATTGATTGTCCCATCATTATTAAATACATATCTTCCTAAGATTACTTCTCCACTTACAGCATTTTGTACATTCTTATCATCTTGCCCTAATATGCCATCTACTGGTATCCATACATATTGATTGCCTTCCTCATCCTCTATTACCATTCCATTATTTACATTTTCTGCTACAACTATATTTCCATTTTCATCTTTCCATTTTGCTTTTTCTGTATTAATTGGTTTAAATCCTGCAGGTATCATTGGATTGGCTGCACTTGCTACTCCTCCATCAATTGTACCTGGCGTTTCAAAAATTCCAGCCGCTTCTGTTTCCTCGAAAGACCATCTTCCTTCTATAACACTACCATCGCTTTTTATAGTCACCTCATATGTATCCACTGTTACAGTTAATGGATAACTATCATCTGTTATTATATTTGGTACATCTTCTATTTTGTCTATTTTATCTAAATTCACCTTCAAAGTATCATTATTAATGATTTTATCTCCCTCTCTACTTGCCATTACTGCCATTTGTACTTGTTCCTTTGCTGTTGCTTTTCTTGTTGCCTCTTTTGCTTCACTTGACTTATTAATAATTCCATTTTCTCCTGTTAATGTTGTAATTGTTACACCTGCTAAAATTAATAATACAATAATAGTTATAACCAATGCGATTAATGTAATACCTTTATTCAATTTGTTTTGTTGTTTTTTCATAAAAAACATCCTTTCTTTTGTTTTCTTTTCGTCTTTTGTTGAAATCTTTTTATGTATATTTCCATTTTATATTTAGATTCTTTTTAAGTCAATACTATCCTTAAATTATTTATATTTAAATTATGAAACCATTTTCTAATTAAATCTTTATAAATGCATATTCATTCCCCATTGCTTGTATAAATTTTATTAAATCTTCATAAGAAATTAATATACTTGCTTCATTTGTATTTGGATGAACTGCCAATAATTTTTTATTTTTTAAATCCTCATCAATTAGTACTTCTACTTGATAATTCTCATCATGAATTAATCCCATTGGACTTACATGTCCTGCTTCTAACTTTAAGTATTTCATTAGTCTTTCACTAGAGGCAAAACTTAATCTTGTAGAAAGTGCTTGTTCTTGTATGTTTGCCATATCTGCTTTTTTCTCGCTACACAATACAACTAGGAAATGTCTTTTTCCTTTTTGATCTCTTAAAAATAAGTTTTTACATATTTCAGCACCTTTAAATATTTCTTTATCTAAATGATTCATATCCTCTATTGTAAACACTGGTTTATGATTGACTAGCTCATAGTGTATATCTAATTCTTCTAATTTTTTTAATACCTCCTCCATATATTACCTCCATATATTTTGATACTAGCTTGCCATTTCCACAAGCTAGTATCACTCATTAATTTAAATTTAGTTATTCTTATCTTGATACATTTTGACAATATCTTTAAATGTCATTTTTGTTCCATAATTTAATATTGCATTTGAATAAATTTTAATTGCTACTTTTGCAATGATAAGTATGGTAATTACTAATACTACAATAGATAAGATAATCTCTGAAGTTGATGCAATTCCCATCATAATTCTAAATGGCATACAAAATGGTGATGAAATCGGAAAAATTGCTGCAAATTGATTTAATTCACTTGTTGGATTCATCATGGTAAAATATGATAAATAGAATCCAATTACGGCAAGTATCGCAACAGGTGTATTAGCTGATTGTATATCTTCTGGTTTGCTTACTGTAGAGCCTGTCAAAGCATATAGTAAAGCATAAGCAAAATATCCTAAGATAAAATATACAATTGTAATAATTGCTAAATATGGTGTAAATTTAGACATATCTAATACAGCTTCTAACAATTCTTTTTCTAAAAATGCATTTGCACAAATCAATGCCACTCCTACAATGACACATATTTGCACCAATCCCACAATACCAATTCCGATTGTTTTACCTAATACAATAATTCTTGGTGAAGTAGAAGTTACCAAAGTTTCCATGATTTTTGAAGTTTTTTCTGTTGTAATTGAACTTGATACTTGATATGCACAAAAATAGATTGCATAGAATAAGACAATTGATAACAGCATAATAACAAATATATTTCCACTAACTTCTTGCTCTTCTGTTTGTTCAATTGTAAATTCAAAATTTGGTGACAAACTTGCAATTTGTTCTTGTGTTAATCCTAATTTTGAAATTTGTAAATTGGTATATACTGTATTAATTGCATTTATTAAATCCTCTGGAATAGAAGATACTTGTGTCATACTTTCTACGATATATCTTAAATAATATGTTCCATCTTCTTTTTGTTCTATGATAATTGCCTCATCAATATCTTTATTTTCAATCTTATTTTTTATGTCTTCAAAAGAAACTTCATTATTGGCAATTTCAAAAGTATATCCTAATTCCATTTGATTTAAACTTTGTAATGTTCCTTCAAACAAATTGGTACTATCTACAATAAGTATGTTATCTTCTGATGAAATATCTCCTTCATTTGTAAATGCGTTTAATATATTAGGAATATTAAATCCAATCACAATTAATATTAATATAATTAATGTTGAAATAATAAAAGATTTTCTTCTTACCATATCTTTAATTGTAAATGTAATTACTGTTTTTAGATCTCTCATTTTATTCACCCACCTTTTCTATAAATATATCATTTAATGTTGGTTTCTTAATCTCGAATTTGTTTACCTCTATATGCTTTTTAACTAACCTTTCCAATAATTGGTGAGCTTTTTCTTCAGCATCAATTTTAATAGAATACTCATTATTTTTAGCAAATTCTATCTCCATATTCAATTCTTTAATATCATTTTCTATATTTTGATCTGTTGATATTTCTAGTCGATTCGCTTTATATCCTTCTTTAATTTCTTTTAAATTCCCTTTTAAAATGGTTTTTCCTTTATTTAAAATTAAAATATCTGTACAAAACTCCTCGATAGATGCCATTTGATGACTAGACATAATAATATATTTTCCCTCTTTTACTAAATCAATAATGACATTTTTTAATATTTCTGAATTCACTGGATCTAATCCACTAAAAGGCTCATCTAAAACAATCAATTCTGGATTGTGGATAATCGCTGTCATAAATTGAATTTTTTGTTGATTTCCTTTTGATAATTTTTCAGCTGGCATAGGTATATATTCTTCTACTTTTAATACCTTTGCCCATTTTTTAATTGCTGCATCTGCGTCTTTTTGACTCATACCTTTTAATTTTGCAAAATACATCAATTGATCATATATTTTTGTTTTAGGATATACACCTCTTTCTTCTGGTAAATATCCAAAATTGACACTCTTTCTTTCAACCTTTTTTCCATTCCAAGTAATTTCGCCTGTATCCTTTTTTATAATTCCAAGAAGCATTCTAATAGTGGTAGTTTTTCCAGCACCATTTGTCCCAAGTAATCCAAATACACCTGGTTTATCCACTTCAAATGAAATATTGTCAACAGCCTGTTTACCTACAAACTTTTTAGAAACATTTTCAAGTTTTAATCCCATTTTCTCCTCCTTTTGGACTATCTAAAATTAAGTTTTTTGCTTCAAAACAGCCCTTATTGTATTTGTTTTTTTAATTCTTATGTATTATACTATTTCCTTACTTCATTCACAATAGTTTTATGACATTTTTGCATAGTTTGTCATGTTTTAAAATTTATACATGACTTTTTATTCCTTATATGCTAAACAATTACATAAAAAAAGTATAGATAATTTTCCTAAAATCCTTATTATCTATACTTTTTCTTATATTTCTTTAAAGTTCTATTCCTTGTCTGTTTTCTAAATCTACTACTCGGTTATATAGGCTTTCTAGATATGCAGTATCTTGGCTTCTTTCAGCAATTTTCTCTAATAAAACCTCTATCCTATCCCACTTGCTAATAGCATCTGCTTGTATCTTTGCATCTCGAGACTGCATGTTTACATATACTTTTTTCTTTTGTTCTCTTATAAATTTATTAATATGATCATACATAATTTTATCTTGCTTTTTACTATCAACTTTAGCTTCTTTTTTTCCATTTTGTTCTGTTGGTTTTCTTGTAGGAGTGTTATTCGTTTTTACAAATAAACTTCTTCTATACATGGCACTTCTGTCTGCCTGCTTTTTTCTAGCTTGCTCACTTGTACCAGCCTTTTGGGTAGCAGCTTCTTTCTCTTGTACTTTTTCTCTAGTTGCTAACATCATTTTCTCTCTTTTACTTGCACTAGCTGCTCTCAACTCATCATCATACTGCCTCTTTAATTTTAAATCCATTTTCCAGCCTAAGATATCATCATATTTTGTTATATCAAATATATTTGACTTTTTAGTACCTATTCTTTCTAGAATTTGTCTGATAATACTCTTTTCTCTTTTATCTTCTGTAATATATGCAGCAGCAATTCTCTTTGCCTCGTTTTTCATTTTTCTTTTTTCACATATAGCAAGTAAACTAATCACTTTTTTAAATTCACTGATTTGTCTATTTCTCTTAAGACCTTCTATTACTTCATTATCTACTTTATCATAATACAATTGTGTTCTTATACGATTTAATTGAGCCATTTCTTTCTTATTAGATTTTGCATTTCTATCAACATATCTACTTGGTTGATTCACTTCAGGTATATACATACTTACTCTGCTTATTTGCTCTTGAATTACTTCATTGCTCTTAAATTTTTCTTTTATCTCTCGTATTCTATCATTATCTCCTTCTCTAATTGCTATGGTTAACATTTGAGATTGTATTTTTTCATCCTCTTTAAAATGTGCTCCTATTTGTTTTGCTGTGTCATAATCTTGTTGCATAATTGCTATTCTTATCCTTTTTCTTTGTATTTCTGCACTATTAGGATATTTTTCTGCTAATTGAATCGCTTCCTCTAACTTCCCTTCTCTTATTAATCCTTTTATCTCTTCTTTAACCATTCCTTCATTTTTTGTTTCATCTTGTTCTACCGTTTCTTTAGGTTTTTCTTCTGTTGGTTTAACCGCTTTTTTCCAATTATACAAGGTTGGTATACTAATTCCCATCTCCGCAGCTATATCTTTTATTCTATCACCATTTTCTATTTTTTTTAACGCCTTCTGTTTTTCCTTTTCAGAATAAGCCATAAGTAATCCTCCTATCTAGCTAAATAGCTCAAATTTAGCACTATTATATAACGATAAAGTCGCTTTATCAAGACTTTACTGACATTTTTTGCTTTTTCGTCATTTATTTCAGTAAAAAAGCATATTAATCTTATAAAAATTAATATGCTTTTTCTTAAGTTATTTTATCACTTCAACATTAACCTTTAGATTTTCTCCATTGATATTTGTATCTGTATAATCTCTTCCTTCTTTATTATAAAAAATATTATCTGCTAATGTATCATGTTTAATGGTTTCTTCGTATTTTTTGATAACGGCTTCTACTTTTTCATTTTCTGCTACATATAGATTGATTCTGTCTAATACTTCGAATCCACTGTCTTTTCTCATATTTTGTACTTTTGATAAGACTTCTCTTAAAACACCTTCTTCTGCTAATTCTGGCGTAATAGTTGTGTCTAATACAACACCAATTTCTCCTTCTCCACTAAATGCAAATCCTTCTTTTCCTTGCATGGTGACTAATAGATTTTCTGCATTTAGTCCGATTTGTGTGTCATCTATTTCAATATATTCTACTCCACCATTTTTTACAGTATTTGCTAAGTCCATTTGATTTTTCTTTGCGATTGCTTCTTTGATTTTTGGTATTAATCTACCATATTCTTTTCCTAATACTGGTAAATTTGGTTTAATTTCGAAGTTTACATATTCAGACATTTCTGCTCCTAATACAACTTCTTTCACATTTAATTCTTCTTTAACAATGTCTGCATAATATTCTGGAAGTGTATCAATTGAGATTAACATTTCTGATAATGGTTGTCTGTTTTTGATATTTACAGAATTTCTTGCACTTCTTCCTAGTTTTACTATTCTGTATGCTAAGTCCATTTCTTTTTCTAAGTCTTTATCGATTACTTTTTCATCGACTTCTGGCCATGAACATAAATGGATACTTTCAGGAGCTGTTTTATCTAGACTAACCACTAAGTTTTGATAAATTTCTTCTGTCATGAATGGTACAAATGGTGCTGATACTTTGCATAAATCTACTAATACTTTATATAGTGTTACATAAGCTCCAATTTTTTCATCATTTAATCCTTGATTCCA
>CALXKD010000043.1 GCA_944388795.1 uncultured Clostridia bacterium | reverse complement strand
GATACTGTCTTTGACTTATATTGTGGAATTGGAACCATTTCTTTATTTATGGCAAAATATGCGAAAAAAGTATATGGTATTGAAATTGTAAAACAAGCGGTAGAAGATGCCATAGAGAATGCAAAAGTAAATGATATCCATAATACAGAATTTATTGCAGGAGATGTAGAAGAAGTATTAGATGATCTAATCAATAACAAGAAGACTATTCCAGATATCATTATGGTAGATCCTCCAAGAAGAGGTCTTGATAAAACAAGTATTCAAAATATATTAAAGATAAAACCTAAAAAACTTGTCTATATTAGTTGTAACCCAGCGACATTAGTAAGGGATTTAAAAGAGTTAGAGGAAAGCTATGATATAAAAAGCATAAAGCCAGTAGATATGTTTCCATTTACAAGTCATGTGGAGTGTGTAGCAGTACTATGTCTAAAATAAATCCTGTAATTTATAAGAATTATATATTTTAAAATATTAGGAGAAGATATTATTATGAATGATTTAACTATTTTAGGATTTTCTATTGATAAATTAAATCAAACTTATGTCACTGAAGAGGCATTAAGCTATTTTGATTCTATAGAACATGACTTATATCAGATTGCAAATGATATTTATAAAGTGCAAACAGGAAAAGATTTATCACTCACTCCAGACACAGCTGGAGAAGCTATGAGAATAATGGATAAAATAGATGAACTAAGAGAAGTTATGAGACATTGTAATCATTATAATCCCCCAAATGCAAAATGTGTTATTGGAGTAGAGGATATATTAATCAAATTTAAGTATAATAAAAGAATTGATGTTAAATGGAGATGAAGAGACAAGAAACGATGGAGTTATGTTATTTACCCAAAATGCTTTTTTGTATTCAGCAGAAGAGCAAAAAGAATTTGTGGATATGTTAAATGCAAATGAATTAGATTATATTATGCAAATTGCCAAACAAGAAAGAACAATTATAGACAAGGTTGTAACAAAATCAAAAATGTTTGGATTTGCTAAAGCTAAAATGCAGCAACTGGGTGACGAACTAGATAATTATATATGTTTTTAAATCGCACAGGTTTATTAAAATCTGTGCGATAAATATTATATGATCCAAAATAAGAAATAATAAGTGAAAAATATTTTACAAATTTTGTAAAAAGATTGAATACATAAGAGAAACATGATACAATACAAATGTTCGTATTAAAATAAGAAAATAGCCAAAATTTAATTTGTAGGAGGCGATATAAATGAAGTTAGAAGATTATAAATCAGGTGAATATGTAAAAATGAATGATTACAAAGCATTTATTCCCAGTAAAATAAACTACAACTGGGGATGGGATGACACCAAATTGGACAAACTATTAGCAGAAGCTAACAGACAAATTGGAGAGTTAAATGCATATTCATTATTGATACCAAATGTAGACTTATATATTAAAATGCATGTAAAAATTGAAGCTAATAAATCAAGTAGAATTGAAGGAACAAGAACAACAGTAGAAGAAGATTTACTAGATGTAACAGACATTAAGCCAGAAAAAAGAGATGATTGGGAAGAAGTACAAAACTATGTAAAAGCTATAAACTATGGTGTAGAAAGAATAAAAGAAGGCTTTCCAGTATGTACTAGACTAATGAGAGAACTTCATAAAATATTAATGCAGGGAGTTCGAGGAGAGCGTAAAACACCGGGAGAATTTAGAACATCACAAAACTGGATTGGAGGAAGTATGCCAAGTAATGCTGTATATGTTTCACCACCACATACAGAAATCGCAGAATGTTTGACTGATTTTGAAAAATTTATAAATAATGAAGAAATAGATACACCAAACCTAATAAAAATTGCAATTTTACATTATCAGTTTGAATCAATACATTCATTTTTAGATGGGAATGGAAGAATAGGAAGACTACTCATACCATTATATATTCGAAGTAAAGGTATGCTTGAAAAATCATGCTTATATATTTCTGATTACATTGAAAGAAATAAAGATACATATTATGATTTGCTAACAAGAGTAAGAACTCATAATGATATAATAGGATGGATAAAGTTTTTCTTGGAAGCAGTTATAGAAACATCAAAAACAGCAAAAGAAAAATTTAGAAATGTAGTTGAACTTACAATGGAAATGGATAAAATTATAGTGAACTTATCAGTGAAATCTGATAATGTAAAAAAAGTAATAGATGTATTATATAATGAACCTGTGATTAACAGAAAGAAATTATGTGATATAACAAAAATAAAAGAGGGAACAATAAAAAATATTATTAATTGTTTATTAGAAAAAAATATTATTGTAGAAACAACAGGATATAGTAGAAATCAAATTTTTACCTTCCAAAAATATACAGATTTATTTTTAAAATAAAATTTATAGGTCAAAAAAATCAAAAAATTTGACTTATAAATTTTTATAAGGCGAAAAATTAAATAATATTATAGGAAGAAAAGAGATACAGAGTGTATCTCGTAAATGCATACAAAAATAACAGATGTATGAATATATTTACCACAATAAATATTATAAAAAGAGGAACAATTCTAAATAAAATCCTTTGATAAGCATTTTGTTTTTTTGGAAACTTACAAGAAATGTTTGCCGTTTTTGCTCGTAAATGGTACAATATTTACGAATGAAAACGGCAAAGGAGAAATAAATATGAACGATATACAATATAAAGAAAAAATACCAACACCTGAAGAGTATAATTATATAGCAGATTCTGTAGGATGGGGAACTGCAAAAAATAAAATAATAGAGATAGCTTTAAACAACTCATTATATTCCATTTGTGCTTATTATGGAGATAAAATGATTGGATATGGAAGAATAATAGGAGATAAAACTATGTTTTTATATATCCAAGACATCATGGTTCTTCCAGAATATCAATTGCAAAAGGTTGGAAGTTATATAATGGAGAAAATTTTAAACAAGGTAAAGGAGTTAAAAAAATTAAATCCGAATATAAGAACCTATGTAGGACCGTCAAAAGGAATAGAAGGTTTTTATAAAAAATTTGGCTTTATTAGTAGAGAAGAAGCTGAATTAGGAAAAGGAATGATATTAAAAATATAGATTATAAATAATTTTGGAGAGGAAAATTTTATGAATCAAGCTAATAATGAAATAATCAATCTAATTATAAACAGAAGAAGTCATAGAAAATATATAAATAAGAAAATATCAAAAGAGATAATAGAAACAATCATAAATTGTGGAAGAAATGCACCATTTGGAGGTAAACCAAAACCCGATTGTCAAGTAACAGAATATATTGTTATAGAAGATCAAAAGATTAAAGAACAATTGGCATTACATTATGAAGATAGACAATTTATGAAAGATGCTCCCGCTATTATTGCGGTATTAGCAAATAAGGACAATGATTCTAAATATAAAGAATATATATTAAGCTCTGCTTTATCTATTGAGAATATGATATTAGCAGCTGAAAGTTTTGGTATTGGTGCTTGTGTTTTAAGTTGTTTTCTATATCATGAAAAACATGTAGAAGATAAAAAAATTTCTAGAGAGATATTAAACCTACCAGATAATATAGAATTGGTAGCATTATTATCTTTAGGATATAAAGATGATAGAGAGGAAATTCCAGATAAAGAATTAAGAAGTTACAAAGATACTGTACATTTTGATACATACGATAATAAGTAGATATATAATTTAGCAAATTTGTGAAGGAGTGTTTATAAAGAACACTTCCTTTTTTTGCCTTTATATGATAGAATTCAAGTGCAGATAAGAGAAGTATAAGACCTATATAAAAATAGTGTATTGAATATGGAGAATTAAAATGCAATTATATATTCCAGAAGTAAAAAATATGAAAGAATTAGAAGAAATTCTAAAAGATGATGATAACATATCAGAAGATTATAAAGTAGCAGTAATTGTATATGCCTTTGATAAAGATAATAAAATTATTTTTCAAAGAAGAGAGCCAGGTTGTAGAGATGAAAGATTTAAGTTAGAAACAATTGGTGGAAGGGTAAAAGAAGATGACGCTGATTTTAGAACTGCCTTGAATCGAGAAATTATAGAAGAGGTTGGAACAGGAGCTAATATAGAAATAGGAGAATTTATTACATCAACATATGCTACTACATTTGATAATAGATACGATAAAGAACAGCCTTGGATATATTTAGTATATAAAGGAACTTTAAAAAGTGGAAAATTAGCAATAACAGAACCTGACAAATGTTTAGGGTATGAAAGATATAAAATTGGTGAAGTAGATGAAAGAGAATTAAGTAATGGTGCCAAAGAACTTTATAAAATTGTGAGTGAAAAGTATAATGATTTGAAATAGCTTAAAAATTATGAAAGGAGGAAAGAAATTGAGAATAGGAATCGATATAGATGATACAATGGCTGATACTTTTGATTATTTAATGCCATATATAGCAGAATTTTATAATATAGATATACAATATTTGAAAAATAACAATATTTCATATAGCAACTTACCAGAAGATATGAAGAAAAGAGAGCTTGAATTTGCAAAACAATATTATGATAGAGTGATTCCTAATACACCTTTTAAACCAGATGTTGCAGAATATATTGACAAAATAAAAGACTTAGGAAATGAAATTATCATAATTACTGCAAGAAATAAAACATTATACACAGATGAGTATAAGACAACAATAAAAGAATTAGAAAAGCATAATATTCATTATGATAAACTGATTTGTGATTTTGATAAAGCAAAGGTTTGTAAAAATGAAAAAATAGATGTATTTATAGATGATTCTATTGCAAATTGTAGTAAGGTCAATGCATTAGGAATTGAAACAATCGTGTTTAATAGCAAAAGTAATATGAAAGATGAAACAAATTTATGTAGAATAGATAACTGGAAAGATATTTATAATAAAGTAATAAGTTTAAATGAGAAGAATTTATAGAAGTAACTATAAAAATTAATGTAAATAAAAGGAGATAGATTATGAATAAATGTAAATTCATTATATTTTCAGATATACATTATTTAGATAAAAGACCAGAAAAATTGGACTTTAGTTTAAGAAGAAAATTAACACAATATTCTGTAGAAATAATAGACAAATTAGTAGATAAAATAAATGAAGATAAGCCAGATTTAAGTATTTGTTTAGGAGATTTGATAGAAGATACATTTAATCATGATAAGGATGTCATAAACTATACATACATTTGGAACAAATTGCAAAATATACAAGTTCCGTTTTATTCAGTAATGGGAAATCATGATTTACGAACCATGAATTCTAGAAAAGAGCTGGAAGAAATCATGGGCTATCAAAATGCAACATTTTCATTTAACTTAAAAGGCTATCATTTTATTATCTTAACAACAGATATTAGAGAAGATTTAGGTGGAGATGATGGTGGAATATATAAAGCACATTGCATGTCAAAAAAAGAGATTCGATGGTTAAAAAAAGATTTAGATAAAAATGAATTACCTTGTATAATTTTTACGCATTTTGGTTTAGCAGAAGATAGACAAATAGGAAATTATTGGTTTGAGAAAAATCCAGAATATGGATTAATGAGTAATCGAAAAGAAGTGAAGGAGATTATAAAATCTGATGAAAATATAATTGCCATATTTAATGGACATCAGCATTGGACAAAACAATTAGAGGAAGATGGAAAAATATATTATATAGTAGGGTCATTAACAGATAATGTGGATATGAAGGGAATACCAGATGGAGTGTATTTAGAAGTCGAATTACAAGATAGGAATGTAAAAATAATAGAGAAGCATATTCAGGTAGAAGCTTAAATATAAGGATAATATTTTAATATATGAACAACATTGTTCTGGAGGAATGATAGAATAAAACGTAAATGAAAAGAATATGAAAAGGTGGGAAAAGTATGGAAATAAAAGAGCAAACCAAAAAACTAAAAGAAATGATTAATGGGTATAAATTAACATATCTAATTATGTCAGCGAATAACATTGGGTTATTGAATATATTAGATGATAAAGGAAAAACATTAAGGCTGATAGCTAAGGAATTAAACTTAGAAGAGGAAAGGATTGAACCTATATTAAATGGGTTAACATTTCATAAAATAATCAGTAAAAACAAGAATAGCTATTATTTAGAAGAATATAACGAGGTATTAAATAAGAACTCAGAATATAATCAACTAGGGTATATACAATTTGCTGAAACCATCATAAAAAGATATGAAAACTTAGAAAATGCTATTAAAAATAAAGAAACAGCAACTAATAGCTTTAAGGAATTAACGGAAAAAGATGCAGAAAGCTTTATGCAAGGAATGAATGCAAATGCAATCAATCCATCCAAGTTTATTGCGGAAAATTATGATTTTGATAATCATAAAATATTAGATGTTGCAGCTGGTGCAGGAACATATTCCATAACAGTAGCTAAAAAGTATGAAAATGTTACAGCAAAAATGATTGATTTGCCAGAAATGGTCAAAATACAAAATAAAAAAATTCATCAAGAGGGATTAGAAGATAGGTTAACATCTGAAACTTATGATTATAATATCAATTTTCCAACAGGCAATTATGATGATGTATTCCTATTTGCAGTAGTTCATCAAGAACCAGAAGAACAGGTAAGAAAGTTGTTAGATAATATTTACCATGTTTTAAAACCAAATGGAAGGCTTTTCTTAACTAGCTTCTTTTTAAACGAAGATAAAATCAGTCCAGAATATTCTGTACAGTTTGCTATTGAAATGTTAATAAATACAGAAAAGGGAAAAGCATATACACATAATGAAATTCAAGACTTAATAAAAAAGAGTGAATTTAAAGAAATAGAAAGAGTGGATGAAATACCAGGTCCTGCAACATTGTATATTGCGAAAAAATAATCAGTTAAGGAGAAAGTTTATGAGTAATAGACCAACAAATACCTTATTTATGCTAATGTCATTAGATGGAAAAATTAATAGCGGAGATAGTGATGAATTAGATGTTGATAGAGATTGGTGTAAAATAAAAGGGGTTAAAGAAGGATTACATCAATATTATGAAATTGAACAAACAACAGATAGGTATTCTTTAAATACAGGAAGGACAATGGCAAAAATAGGGGTTAATGAAAGAACAGAAAAACCACAAAAACTAGATTGCGGATTTATCATTATTGATAGAAAACCACATCTAAATGAAAAAGGTATAAAATATTTGTGTAATTGGGTTGATAGCTTATATTTAGTAACAGACAATAAAAATCATCCTGCATATAAATTATTAGACAAATTTGATAACCTAAAAATTATGTATTATGAGAATATAGATTTAACAAAGATGATGGAAGATTTAAAAAGAGATTATGATGTGGAAAAAATTACCATTCAATCTGGAGGAACCTTAAATGGTGAATTCTTAAGGGAAAATTTAATTGACTATGTAAATATTGTAATAGCACCAATTTTAGTAGGAGGTACAAATACAAGTACATTAATTGATGGAAAATCTATATCTAAAATAGAAGAACTAAATAAATTAAAAGCATTAGAATTATTAGAATGTAATGTCTTAAAAAATTCATATATACAATTAAAATATAAAGTATTGAGAAATAAGTAAAATATAGGTGAGGTAAAAAATGAGTGAAGTAACCAATAGATTTCTAGAATTATTTTATAAATTGTCACAAATACCAAGAGAATCAGGAAAAGAAAAGAGATTTGCTGACTTTTTAGAGGAATTTGCGAAAGAAAATAATCTAGAATGTTATAGAGATAAAAATAACAATGTTTTGATAAAAAAATCTGGTAACAAGAAAAATAATGAGCCAATCATATTACAAGCACATATGGATATGGTATGTGTAAAAAGAGAAAATAGCAACCATGATTTTGATACAGATCCAATTGAAATAGTTAGAAATGGTGATGTGATATCAGCAAAAGATACATCATTAGGAGCTGACCAGGGAATTGGACTAGCTATCATGCTATTCATATTGGAAAGTAGCAAAATAAAACATCCAGATTTAGAATGTTTATTTACAACTGAAGAAGAAACTACTTTTCACGGTGCAGAAAACTTTGATTATTCAAAATTGAAAGGAAAGAGATTAATTAATATAGATCATGCTAAAGATGATTCTATTGTAATAGGTTGTGATGCAGATATTTGTAATCAATATATATTTGAAGGAAAACATATTGCTACCAATATGCCATCTTATAAAATAACAATTAGTGGTGTAGAAGGTGGAAATTCAGGAGTAGAAATCGAGAGAAGTAGTAAAAATGCAATTTTTATAATGGCAAAGATAATACAAAAGTTACAAGCTGAAAAAGAGGTATATATTTGTCAAATTTCAGGAGGTAACTCAGAAAATGATATAGCAATTTCATGTGAATGTATTATAAAAACAGACATTAAAAATATAGAAAATAAGATAAAAAGCAATATAGATGAAAAAAATATAAATATACAAATAGATGAAGTAGATAATGAAATGTCATTTTCTTTAGAGGATAGCAAAAAAATAATAGAAGAAATAATCAATTTAAAACAAGGTTTGATTACAAATAGAAATAATATCATTACATCAGGAAATATAGGAAAGATAGAAACCATAAACAATAAAATTGTAATAACAGGAATTTTAAGAAGTATAGAAGAGAGTGAATTGGAAGAGCAAAATAATGAAAATATGCGTATATCTAAAAATAATAATTTTGAAACTGAAGAAGTTTACAAAGATTTAGCATGGATACCTAATGTGAATTCAAAGTTAAAAGAAACTTATACAAATATGTATTATCAAGTAAATGGAAAATATCCTGATTTTGAAATTACGCATGGAGGATTGGAATGTAGTTGTATTGCTCAAAGAATAACAGGATTAGATATGATTTCTATTGGAAGTATTATAGAAGATTTTCATACTGTAAATGAAAAGATGTATATTAGTTCTTGTGAAAAAACGATAAAAACATTGTTAGCTTTTTTAGAGTATGAAAATAATTAATTTGATAACAAGTAAAACTAACCAATATATCATTGAAAGAGGTGTGAAAACTATGGATGAAAAATTTATGGATATTGCTATTGAAATTAGTAAACATTCAAAATATCCTTATGGGGCAATTATTGTAAAAGATGACCAAATTATAGGAAGAAGTGATGATAATACATTAATGAGCAAAACCATGTACACACATGCAGAATTAATGGCAATAGAAAGTGCTTGTAAAAATCATCCAAACCTATATGGAGAATTAAAAGGAACTACCATGTATGTATCTTGTGAACCCTGTATGATGTGTATGGGAGCTATTTTATATGAAGAAATCAGTAGAATTGTATATGCTAGTACAATAGAAGATTCTGACCAATATATTTGTAAAGAAGTGATTTGTGATACAAATGAACTTGCTAAATGTGCAAAATCTAATATAGAGATTGTTAAAGAATATAAGAGAGAAGAAGCTGTTGAAGTATTAAAAAATTATCAATATAAAGAGAGAAATAGAATACTAATTACAGGAGCTGTATTAGGTTCTGATTATTCTAGTGTGGAAATATATGAAAAAATAGTTTCATTAATAGATTCAAAATATATTGTTTCAAGTCCATTAGATACCATGAGATTTAAAGGAAATGATACTGAAAGATATGAAAGAGCAATGCAATTATTACAAGATACTAAAATGATAATTGCAGAGATGAGTAATGTATCTACAGGACAAGGTATGGAATTGCAAGAGGCTGTTACATTAAATATCCCTGTACTTGTCATAGCAAAAGAAGGTAGTAAAATATCTGGATTAGTAAAAGGCTGTAAAAATGTAAAAGATATTGTGTATTATCATGAAATAGAAGATATTGAGCAGCAAATATTGCATTTTATCAAAGGACAAGAATAACCAAAGGAGTTGTTATGATATATCTAAAAACATTCAAATTAAGTGATGATAGAAATAGAAATAAAAACATATATCCTTTTAATGTGTTACAAAATAAAGAGCCAGATATATTCATATTTGATAATATTACTGTGTTATATGGGAATAATGGTTCTGGAAAGTCTACTATATTAAATATGATTGCTCATAAATTAGATTTAAAAGGAAAAGAACGAGATAATCCAAAAGTCGTTGGAACTTTAGATTATTTTGAAGAATATGCTTCTAAATGTGAGTATGAACTAGGAGAAAATGAAAATGGCAGAAAAATATATAAAATACCAGAAAATAGCCGATATATTAAAAGTGAAGAAATACTATATGAGATAAGAAAAGCACAACAAGATGCCGTATTACAAGAGAGTATAGAAAGTAATCTAGCAAGAGAAAGAGGAAGAAAACATGCTAAAGAATTTTTAGAAACAAAAGAAGGTGGAAAACAATTTGCAAGATTTGAATTTGCACAAGATAAATATTCTAATGGAGAAACAACCATGCAAATTTTAGAAAATAATATAGAACCAGATAACTTGTATCTACTAGATGAGCCTGAAGTTTCACTATCACCACAAAATCAAGTTAAACTAGCAGAAGAAATTAATAAAATGGCAAGATACCTAGGAATTCAATTTATCATTGCGACACATTCACCATTTATGTTAGGTATCTTAAATGCAAAAATATATAATCTAGATACCCAAAATTATGAGGTACAAAAATGGAATGAACTTGAAAATGTGAGATATTTTTATGCATTTTTTAAAAGTAAAATGAATGAATTTGAAAAATGAAATTTAAATAAATAATATAATTTAGAAAAGGATATAACAGTAAAAAAATAATCATAGCATTTACGGCTATGGTTATTTTTTTTAGAAATTAGTAATATAATTATAATTAATTAATGATAAACGAATAAAACACAACGATAAACAATATACAATTGACAAAAATGTAAATAGGATGATATAATCTATGTGTAAAAATTGGAGGTAATTATTTATGGCAATTGTTACAAATTTAGAGGAACTGATGAAGGAAAAAGGATATACACTTGTGGAATTAGCCAAAGAAGTAGGAATTTCTACAGTAAATTTATCAAATATAAAAAATGGAAACATTTCTGCAATTAGATTTAGTACATTAGACGAAATATGTAAGGTTTTAGAATGTGAACCAGGAGATATATTAAAATATAAAGAGATAAATAAATGAACTGAACCCAAAAAGTTAGACACTTTTTGATTAAGTTTATACTAAGCAACTTTTAAGGAATGAATTCTGTAATT
>CALXKD010000042.1 GCA_944388795.1 uncultured Clostridia bacterium | reverse complement strand
ATTTCTGGATTTTTATGATGTAAATTAATGACTGCTGTTTTAATTCCACTAAAACTAAAATCCATATTTTCAAAATGTGTTTTTGGTAAATCAATTGTTGGTTTTCCTTCTTGTGCTAATTTATCTACTTTAGGTCCTCCAGGATATCCCAATCCTACCACTCTTGCTACTTTATCAAAAGCCTCACCAATCGCATCATCTCTTGTTTTCCCCAAAACCTCAAATTCTGTATAATCCTTTACTTGTATAATCTGTGTATTTCCCCCAGACATCATCACACATATAAAAGGAGGCTGTAATTCTTTATATGTAATATAATTTGCAGCAATATGTCCTTGTATATGATTCACACCAACCAATGGTTTATTGATTGCAAAGCTTAAGGCTTTTGCATATGATAAACCAACTAATAAAGCACCAACTAGTCCTGGTCCATATGTAGGTGTCACCGCATCTATTTGTTCTAATGTCATTTTAGCTTCTTCTAATGCTTTTTTGGTTACTCTGGAAATGGCTTCTATATGATTTCTAGATGCTATTTCTGGTACCACACCTCCATATTTTTCATGAATTGGTATTTGTGTATCTATAATATTGGATAAAATTTCTCTACCATTTTTTACAATGGCTACTGATGTTTCATCACAACTGGATTCAATTCCTAATGTATATATATCCTTCATTTTTCCTCCTCATGATAGCTTTCAATTTATTTTTTACAATTTTATATTCCTTGCTATTATATCATTTATAACCAAATAAGTAAAGTTTGCCAAAGTCGTTATTCATAGGTCTATCAATAAATTTTCTATATCATATAAAAAAGAAAGATCGCAAAAATTTAAATTTTAGCAATCTTCCCAATATATGAATCTCCTTGTTATAATCCCCAAATCGCTGCTGCCAAATTAGATATCCAGCCACCTACTGCCTGAATTCCTGGTGTAATAATATATGAAGCCAAACCAGTTATCCATAATACAACAAATATAATATAAAAGATTTGTTCATTATTGATAAAAAATGATTTTGCACTATATGGTAAAAATGGCATAATGACTTTTGAACCATCTAATGGTGGTAATGGAATTAAGTTAAACAATCCCAAACCAACATTAATAGATACTGTGGCACTAATTAAGCTCATAACAATTTCGCCTATTGTAGATATCAAAAAGGAAACACCTGCAAATTTATATATTCCATAATATATAATTGCAAAAATGATAGCAAGTAAAAAGTTCATAACCGGTCCTGCAATTGATACAAGTGCTTCTCCCTTTTCCATAGACATTTTTCTTGTATAATTACTTGGATTTACATGCACTGGTTTTCCCCAACCAAATCCTGCAAATAGTAATAATACTGTTCCAATTGGATCTAAATGATCAAATGGATTTAGACTAAGCCTTCCCTCTCTTCTTGCTGTATCATCTCCTAATTTATCTGCTACAAATGCATGTGCAAATTCATGGAATGTAATTGCAATTAATACACCTGGTACACTAATTAATAGTGAAAATAACATTCCTGGATTGGCTAAATATTGCACCACCATAGATAATACCATAATTCCTAATATGATATAAATAATTCTTTTATCAAATGAAAAATTAAACATAAATACTCCTATCTTCCCCTTTTAAAAAGTATTTCCTAATGACACCTAAAACCAATTCTGTAAAATTTTCTAAATTTCTATTCCTTTATCTTCTATTTGAGCTGAAGAAATATTTTTTGCATGAAGTCTTTTTAGCTCCTGTTCTTTTATTCCTTTTTTCAATTCCTCTGTTCTATAAGTCCTACATTGAATTTGATTAAAGTAGTATAACATATATACATCTTGACTAGGTTGCCAAATAACTTGTGGTTTAAATTCCTCTACCACTTCCCCTTGTGCATTTCTTCTTCTATAGCCACCTACTCTATTGGCGATATTTTGCTGCATTTCCTCGTATATTGTCATTAATATTTTTCTTCTCTCATCATTATTCTTTGCTGCTTGGACATCTCTATAATATTCTGGTAATGTCTTTAATATTTCAAAAAAATTTCTGTTATAGTCTTCATCCGGTGTCATCTCATCAATTCCCCATGTATAAAAATCACTATCTTTTAATGCATAGTCATGTGGAAATTGTTCTGATAACATCTTTTGAAAAACTGCACAAACCTGCATAATTACTCCAGTTCTAAAAGTATCTCCAGATGAAATTAATGCCTTATATACTGTTTCACTATCTTTCCATTTAAAAAATTTATGAGTACTTGCATCATATGGTTTCATATGCATAAAATCTGCTGGAACATATTCCTCTTGTTGTATATCCATTGAATATGGTAAGTGATTAGCAAAATCATATACCATTGAAAAGATAATATCACCTTCTGGTATATTCTTATCATTACTATACATATATGTTAAATCTCTTGTTAATTGATTGCTCATTCTTTTTATTAAATTATTCATTTTATTGCCCCTTATACTTATTTACATTGTATCCAATAAATTTAAAACAAATTAATTTAATGGTTTCATCGTTGGGAAAAACAATACATCTCTTATGGAAGCAGAATCTGTTAATAGCATAATTAATCTATCTAATCCGATTCCCATTCCGCCTGTTGGTGGTAATCCAATTTCTAGTGCGTTTACGAAATCCTCATCCATTCCACCAGCTTCTTCATCACCTTTTTCTTTGGCTTCTACTTGTTTTAAAAATCTTTCATATTGATCAATTGGATCATTTAATTCTGAATAAGCATTTCCATATTCTCTTCCACCAATAAATAATTCAAATCTTTCAACCAATCTTGGATCTTCTTTCTTTCTTTTTGTAAGTGGTGATACCTCTACAGGATAATCCATAATAAATGTTGGTTGTATTAAGGTTTCTTCTACAAATGTTTCGAAAAATTCATTGATAATATGTCCTCTTGTATTTTTGATTTCTTCGTACTCTACACCTTTTTCCTTAGCCAAAGCTTGTGCTTCTTCATCAGTATTGATTGTATTGAAATCAACACCTGTTACTTCTTTTATAGCATCTATCATCGTTATTTTCTTCCAACCTGGAGCTAAATTGATTTCTTGTCCTTGATATGTGATGTTTGTTGTTCCTAATGTATTTTTTGCAACAGTTGAAATTAATTGTTCTGCTATATTCATCATATCGTTATAATCTTCATAAGCTGAGTAAAATTCCATATTTGTAAATTCTGGATTATGCTTAATATCCATTCCTTCATTTCTAAAGTTCTTACCAATTTCAAATACTTTGTCAAATCCTCCAACAATTAATCTTTTTAGATTTAATTCTGGTGCAATTCTTAAATACATTTGTAAATCTAATGTATTATGATGTGTAATAAATGGTCTTGCAGCATCACCAGTAGCTACTGTTGTAAGCATTGGCGTCTCTACTTCCATATATCCGTGTTCATCCATAAACTTTCTGATTTCTTTTAAAATTTTACTTCTTAATATAAAGGTTTCTTTTACTTCTGGATTCATAATTAAATCAACATATCTTTGACGATATCTTAAATCCATATCTTTTAATCCATGGAATTTTTCTGGTAATGGTCTTAAAGATTTTGTAAGTAATGTTACTTCTTTTGCATGTACAGATATCTCCTCTGTTCTTGTTTTAAATACAAAACCTGTGATTCCAATAATGTCTCCAATATCATAGGTTTTAAAAGCTTTATAGCTTTCTTCTCCTAAATCATTAATACTAACATAGCTTTGAATTTTTTCGTCGCTATCTTGGATAGTACAAAATGATGCTTTTCCCATAATTCTTTTAGCTATAATTCTTCCTGCAACAGTGACATCTTTTTGTTCAAATTTCTCATAATTTGCTTTGATTTCTCCTGCTGTATTGGTTCTATTAAATTTTGTAATTTCAAATGGATTTTTTCCCTGTGCTTGTAATTCTGCTAACTTTTCTCTTCTTATTTGCATTAAATGATTCATATCTAATTCTTCTGTTTGATTTTCATTGGCTTTATTTTTGTTCTCTTGCATATAAATCTCTCCTTTTTCAAACTTGTTAACTTGTTACATTATATCCTAATTTTACCAAAAAGTAAAGAAAACTATTCTGAAAATTCAAAATAGTTCCCTAGCTTTTTATTGATTACTTTTTATTTTATTATATTTGATATGGTTCTTCTGATGTTCCTGAGCCTCCTGATATATTGATGTTAGACTCTAAAGAAACTACGGGACGAACGCCGTAATGGGTTTCGACAGTCTCGCCACGAGAGCTAAACAAGTAGCGGATGTTCACTTCGCCGCCAAACACGGCGCAATCCGAAGCGAACAACGCCAGCGTACATACGGATTTGCGGAGAGGCCAACCAGTAGTCTTGTCCACTTGATGTTCTTGCAAACAACATTTCGTATTCTGTACTATCTGTTGATATTCCTACTGTTTCTCCACTTGAACTTGTTGTTAATGTATTGGGGAAATAATAATATGCTGTACTTTTTAATGTTTTCCAATTATTATTTTCCTCCGTTGTCAATGTCTTCCATATTTTACTTTCTTCATCATAATATCTGAACATTGTACTTTCATTTCCATATGTTCCACTTTTTTCATTTAATGTATCTTGATATCTTATATTACTTGTTGTTTTTGTATATGTTACTTCATTTCCGTATTCATCTATTTCTCCATCATAGCATTGTGCTATTTCTGGGTTATATCCTGTGATTTTATTGATATCTTCTACATTTATACTTCTGGCTCCACTTGCTCCTTTTCCTTTTCCATATATCGCACATATATCATTTAATTCCTTTACTCCCCATTCTGCTCCTGTTTGTCCTCTTAAGTAGTAATATCCATTATCTGTTGTTTGTACGATATCTGCTGATACTAATAATATTTCATCTGTTTCCTCATCTATTCCTAATACTCTCCATCCATTTGTGTTTGCTGCTACACTAAAATATTGGTCTGCATAGCCATTTCCTTCTGACATATTCCCATTTGTATTTGCTATTACTTCTGATTCATTACTATGATATGTTCCTCGTGGTGATTTATATGAATAACCTACTCCATTCTCTTGCTCTGTATCTGTAATTGTTCCTCCATTTGTTGGGTCATAATCTATATAATCTCCTACTTGTAGGACATGTGCTGTTTTTATTTCTGATGCAATTTCATCTCCGTGGAAAATTTGTATCTCATAATCCTCTAACAAATTTTCTATTGGGACATCAATTGTAAATTCATTTCCTGTAAAACTTTCTGTTGTTGTCCATGGGTTTTCTTCTTCTCCTTCTTCTACTTTTAATCTATATCTTACTTGCCATTTATTTACATATTCATTATAACTAATATTTACAATATGAATTTTTCCTTGCCCATTTTTTATTTCTGATGTTGTTTCAAAACTTAAATTTCCATCTACTCTATTATATTCCACATTATATACACCATCTGGTACTTGATCTAAGGTATAATAGATATTTCCATAATCATTAAATCCTTCAATACTCACAACACTTCTTTTAGCAACATTGACAAAAAATTCATACTCCATATTTTCTAAACCTAATGCAGTTATCGTTTCTGTATCATAATACATATATCCTGTTTTATCTGTAATGCCTGAACCTTCTTCTGAAAAAATTTCTTCTAATCGACTTGTATTAAAAATCCCATCTGGATTTTCTCCAATTTCTTGTATTCCTGGTATGCTTTGTGTAGTTTCTGTTGCGGCTTGTCCTTTTCCAACATACTCAATTCCATTTACAGTCACAGATTTATTGTTTGTATAGCTATCGTATAACTCATTTACTTTTTGTTGCATCATTTTTAATTCTGTGGTAAATTTCGTTAATCTAGATGAACGTACAGTACTAATTCCGCTATAAACTGTTATAGATGCTAATATGATTAATACAATAATTGTAATAACTAGACTAACTAAAGTAATTCCCGAATTTTTTTCTTTCATCCTTTGTTCCTCCATAGAATTTTGGCTGGGGTACTGTGATTCGAACACAGGAATGTCGGAGTCAGAGTCCGATGCCTTACCGCTTGGCGATACCCCAATATACGTTTATATTATATAGTTTCTATTCATTTTTTACAAGTATTTTTATATAAATTATTAGAATACTACTAAATAATTTATGAATTTAATAGTATTCTAATATCCTTGTACATATATCAAAAAATGATATTCTCGAATCTTTTTAGCTTCCATTGTATCTTGCGCATTATCTTCACGATTACCTTCATACTTCCATTCCCAATAGATATTCATGACCTTTTCTTGATTCTCTAAAATGGTTCCTTTTAACATTTCATTTAATTCTTCTAATGAATCCTGTTTCTTCCCTTTTTCTGTTATAGAAAACTGTAAATTTGATGGTTTCTGATTTTTACTTTCAAATTGAACCATATATTGCATATTCTGTTTACTTTTTAATACAATATTAAAATTCCCGCTCGTCCCCGGTGCTATTTTTTCATATATTAATGTTTTATTATGAATCGTTTCCATTAAATTTAAACTTTTGAACTTGGTATGATTGTATTCTACTAAAAACTCAATTTCTTTAGATTCTTTTTGATTATTTGAATTTTTTTCTGATTTAATTATCGAATGAAACATTTGAAAAAAGATTAAATCCTCTTGTAAAAAAATATATCGCATAGAATAAAACATACATATGAGTATAATACATATAAATAAAACTAAAATTCCTATTATTTTCTTCTTTTTCTTCATATTGTCACCTTTATATTTTTAATTGTTCAGAATGAACCTTTATTTGTATATTTTTTATAATATCTCCTACTGTGTTTTTTTCTGAATTGTATTTTACTTTAAATTTATAATGATGCTCCTCTTTCGTATCTTTATTTAATTTAACTTCTGTCGTTTTATTTCCTTCCAACTCCATTTTTTCATTTTCTTTATATAGCTCATATGTTACCGATTGATCTATATCTTCTCCTAAGATTTCTATATAATATTGTAAATCCACCTGAGAAATTTCTTCTGCTGTGTTATAGTTCTTCACCTTAAATGTATATTCTCCTGTTTTATTATCTTCTGTTATGACAATTTCTGAATCTTTTTCTACTTCTAAAATCGGTTTTGCTATCTCTACATGATTTTGCAAAATGGTATTATGAATGGATTTTCCTAAACTAATTCCTGAAAAAAATACAATTATGGCTAATATAACTGTTAACATGAAAAGCCTTTTTTTGTTTTGCTTTTCATTCTTTTCCTGCCTTCCAATGTCTTTTAAACAAAATTTTCTGGGTTTAAATTGCAGTTTAAATTTCACTTTTATCTCCTCCTATATGATATTTCTAAATTAAGGACATAGAAATGCCCTTAATTTAGACTCAAGATTATTTTGCTATATATTTTAGTTCAAATTTTTTCTATAATTACCATTGGCACTTCTAACTTTTGATTTCAAACTGTTTGATAAAAATCTATATTTTAATTTATATATTTACGATATTCATATTCATAATATTTTATATTGCTTTATCCTATTTTGGCATAACTTGTGTGCCAATCACATGTATGTCAAATGTGTAATTTTCTAAATCTTTTGCATTTTGTGTATCTATTTTATCATTTTGTGCAATCTCATTTTCATTATCTCCTGTTTCATATTGCCACTCCCAATTAATCGTAATTGTTCTGGTTTTATTTTCTTCATTGGCATTGATGGTTCCTGACAAATTCTCTTCTAGTTCTTGTATCGTTGCATATTCTTGATTATTATGTTTAAAAACTAAATTTTGAGGTTTTTGTGTTTCATTTAAGAATTTCACTTCATAATCCACACCAACCTCAGAACCTGTTGCATCAATAACAATATTAAAGCTTCCTTTTGTTCCTGGTGCTACTTTATTATTTATTAATGTTTCATTATGATATGTGGATAATAAATTAACACTTTGTACAGCATCTTCTTTTCCATTTACTTTAAATACCCAATTTGCTATTTCTGCAGTTCCTGAACCTTGTATTTCTGATAGATATTTTGAGAATGTTTTACCACCTAAAAAAGATATCATCATTGCTAATAAAATTAGTACAATGATTAAAATATTTCTTTTTTTATTCAAATAGGCATTCCTCCTTTTTCTTATATTTTTCACTTTGGAAATTTGATAGATTATTTGAAATTAAAAATTTGATTTAAAATTATAGAAAAAATGTAACTAGATTATAATTCCAATATTTGTCATTGTCAATTGTTTCTTGTTGATTTATCACTTTTTTCATCGCAGGATTCGACAAAACCTCCTTTTTTCCTTCATTGACTTTTTATCTTTTCCTTTATATAATACATATATTCATATTCAAATATTTTATTTCGTTTTATTTCCATGATAAATTACATATTTTTTAAGGAGGGATTTTTTGAATAAAAAACTATTTATTATTCTTCTTTTTTTCCTATTGTTAATACTTGTCCCCTTTTTTTATCAAACTAGTTTCTCTAAATATACTTTTGATTATTCTTTAAATGCTGCTAAAATTTTAATTGATAAAAAACCGGAAATTCACGTATTATCTGTTTCTAATACAAATGAAGGATATGAAACATATGCCAATAAAACACATCAGATAACACTAGCCATAAAAATTATTGAAAAAAACATCATGATAAATCATTTTAATCGTGATTATATACAGATCTTGGTTGGAGAGCAATCAGTTTCTCCTATAATAGATATTCAGCAAATTTCTAAGCATGATGATGAACTTTTATATTCTCTTTCCATTTCTAATCTAACAGGAAATGGAAAATTATCTATTACTTTTCCAGAAGGAATTATTCAGGACAATCGTGGTCAAAAAAATTCGTTTTTAAAATTTAATACCAATATTATCATAGATAATATATCTCCTCAAACTTCTGGTGAGGAGATATCTGTAGAAAATAATCAATCCCAATATCTTATTCATAGTAATGAACCTATTCGACCAATTGATGATTGGGAAATGCCAAGTACTACTTCTTTGTCAAAAGTCTTTTCTTCCCCCATATATTATCCTATTCCCATCATAGATTATGCTGGAAATGTAACACAAACTTTTATAGATATCAAAAAAGCTAGGAATATTATGCTATATTATGCCAATTACAATGGTTATACAATTTCTAAATTTGATAGTAATGGTGAAATATCTGGCAAGCAAGCAATTATCGACGCTACAAACTATAAATCTGAAATGCTTGTGACCTATCTAGATGGTAATATTGATAAAAATGCCTTACAAGTAAGAGCTTTTGATTATACGTATTGGGGTGAAAATACCACTGCATTATGTGATTATTCTGAAATTAAATATCAATATGGATATAGTCCTAGTGCTTCCAGCTGGTATGACATGAGCAGTAACAATGTTGTAAGATTCTTAGGAAAACTAAGTTTGCAATTAGGTGGTCAGGGACATAATGCCACTGGTAATTCTTGTATGGGGATTCATAAACCAATTCCTCAAGAAATTGCTTCTCAAAATTTGTATGGGCTTTCTGGAATTGCTTTTAAATTAAAAGATTTCGATACATATTCTATCATTTATCAAATCTATGTTCCGAATGTAGGTTGGTTAAAAGCTGCCTCAGATGGTGAAGAAACCACATATTCCCATGATAAACCTTTTTCTGCCATTAGAATTAATATTGTTCCAAGCTCAGAAAAACAATATATCTTAAAATATTGGAATACGTTTATTGGTACACATTCTATTCATTAAGATTTTATATTCACACCTATAATTCCACCTAATATTCCAAAAGCAATTCCGATAATTATCATGATGATTGATGAAACTGTTAAAGAAAAATTTTCATTAAATACACTGGAAAATAGATATAGTAAGATAATATATAATCCACCTATGATTCCCCCATTAATCAAACCATTCTTTTTGATTTTCATATTACTAATAGAACTACCTATTAAAATACTAATTGCTGTAATAATGATAATTGTTGGATTAATAATATTTTCTGATGTATTTGTATAAGTTAAAACAATTGCTAAAATCAACAAAAATACAAATGTTATAATAAAAGAAATTCCTAATCCTTTTAATATTTGTATATAACTCTTACGATTTAAATTATCTGTGTTTTCCATACTTATTTTTATGATATATCAATATCATAATCTCCTTTCTTTTATGATTTTCTTTTTAATATATATTTACACAAAAAAAGAAATAGAACTCTATAGCTCTATTTCTTTTTCTAAGTTTTCTATAAAATCCACCATAATTTCTTCTCTTGAAAATTGTTTATGATATTCTTTTTTTAATGAAGTTGCAATCTTTTCTGTTTCTTCTGAAAACTGCTCTTCATTCACATTCATTCCTAAACTAATTAATAAATAATTTATCTTGCCTGATATTGTATTCATTTCTGTTAAGATTCCACAAATTTTTTTATGATGTAATATTAAATCATTTGGTTCTTTTATTTCTAACTGAATCTGATACAAAGTATAAATTGTCTTTTTCATACATTCTGCAATTTTTATAGTTAATCCTTCTAGTTTTTCAATTTCACATGTAGGTTTAAGAATAATGGTCATAGCTATATTATTGTTTTCTCCTGTATACCAAGACCTTCCTTTTGTTCCTATTCCCGCTGTTTGCGTTTCTGCTATTATTATTTTCCCACTATGTTTTTCTTTCAATGCAATTTCTTTTGCATATGTATGTGTAGAAGAAATTTCTTTAAAATATTCTATTTCTTTCCCTATATATTTCGTATTCGCATTTTTTATTTTTTCTAAATTCATTCTTACTTCTAAACCTCATAATCAATTGCCTGTCTATCAACTCTAATAGATTTACACAAATTAGATACCTTAACATGTTCAGGATGATTTTTATATGTTTCTAAATCTTTCATTGTTTCAAATTCTGAAATTAAGATTGCATCATATTCATTTTTAGGATTTATATTAACACCTGTTTCCATAGATTTTATTTCTGGAATAATATCTTTTAAACGATTTAATCCTTGTAAAAATTGATTCATGGTTTCTTCTTGATTCTCTTTAAATTTCCACATTACAATATGTTTTATCATTTTTTACCTCCATTTTTATCTAAAAAAATAAAACCTATTAAAATTTATAAAATTTTAATAGGTTTATGGCTGGGCTGGCTAGATTCGAACTAGCGCATGCCAGAGTCAAAGTCTGGTGCCTTACCGCTTGGCTACAGCCCAATATATAATGGGGTGGAAGATGGGACTCGAACCCACGGTCTCCAGTGCCACAAACTGGCGCGTTAACCAACTACGCTACATCC
>CALXKD010000041.1 GCA_944388795.1 uncultured Clostridia bacterium | reverse complement strand
CTGTACAATACAGAGTTCATTCCCAAGCTGCCTAATACCTAACCAAAAAATGTCCAATTTTTTGGGTTCAGTACATTTGTACTTATAATCTTTTTATTATTATCAATTTATCTAATTTACTTGATAAAGTTTTAATATACTCTATCTGGATATGTGGTTACTTCCACTTGAATATCTTCTATATTTTTATTTACAGGAATCAGATATAAATTGAAATCCCAAATATCTTCTGTACTTGTTAATGGAGAAGCTGCATAGATTACAATATCTGCTTTTGTATCCGTAATCTCACACTTATTAAATTCTGGATTTATACCAGCTTCTACAATTAATACATTATGATTTGTAAAAAAAGCATCATCAAATATATCATAACTCTGTGCCTGTGCTTTTTTTAATATTTCATTTAATCTTTTCTTTTCCTCTACCACTTCATATCCTTGCTTATTATTTAATACATCTGCACCATCAGTATTTGTTGAATAGGTTACTGTATAATATGCCTTATCATAAGTTTCATTTTTTATAACCTTATTCTTCTTTTGTGAAATTATTGAAAAAATGACTATTATTGCAATAATTACTAACAAAACTATACACAATATAATATTTCTACTTTTTTTCATATTCTCTCCCTTATCTTCCATCATCCTTTTTAGCTTTAAAATCTATAATATTTGTATCTCGACCTTGTTCATTTCCTTTTTGTTCTAAATATTCCTCCACCGCTTTTTTTACAGATTCAGGTATATTTTGAACCATTTTACATTCTCCATTTTCATCTATTGTTAGTCCACCCAAATACATTTCTTGTTCACTACCTTTTTCTGCATTTTTTATATCATAGTTGGTAAAATTTTCTCCTAATACAAAGTTCAAACCTGCAAATTTTTTATTTAAAAAATATTGGACTAAATTTTCTCCTTCTGTCCACAACACAACATTTTCATAAGTATCTGGTCTCACAAATTGGATTGGCTCTCCTGCTTGTTGATTAATCTTAGTTGGTTGTCCTATTTGTACCTTTCCAACATACACATATTTGTTATCTTCTGTCTGGATAGGTTGCTTTGGCACATATTGATAATATAAAGCATCTTTGTTAACCCCTGCAAACTGAATTCCATTTCCTTGCTCTAACCAACAATCCTGTTCGGAAACAACCATTCCTTGTCCCAAGTCCATTACAACAGAGGCTTTATCTCTCATACTTTCCTCTCTTTTATCTTGTTCTCTTTCTTGTTGTAATCTTTCCTCTATATCTGGTCCTATACTTTCACTATATGTGTATTGTCCTTTTTTATCTGCCAATATAGTTCCCAAAACAAAGTCTGGTTTTCCAAAATATGTCGTATGGTTTTTTAATGGTTCCAATTTTTCCCTGATTGCTTCATAATATTGATTACACACTCTTGTTGCATTTTCCTCTGATAATATTTTTTGTAATAATACATTTCCATTTGGACTTGCAACAATTTCTGATAATGGAACATTTGCTTCTAATACACCTATAGCATTATCAGCCCCTTGTATAAAGCCTCTATATACAAATCTATGATTTTCATAATCTTCTAAAATTGAATTTACAGCAGTATATGCTGAACTATCTTGTAAATATCGATTTGAGATATAATAATTTCTAAAATTTCCTTGTACATCTTTATGTACTTGTATCGTTCTTGTATCTTCTGGACTTAGTTTTCCTTTTAATAATTTTGCTTTTAATAATGTCCATCTTCTTTTTCGTTCTTCTTTCTTTTTGTCTTTTTCAAATTTCTTTTGTTCTTTTTCACTCAATGTAATAATTCCCTGCTCTTTTTTAGGCATTTCAACTATTTTCATATTCATCCTTTATATAATATATTTTTTCAAATATATTACTCCTTTCTACTTTTTTCTATTGTATTTTTATTTTAGTAGAGATAATCCTCCTCTACGCCTTATTGTTTTACTAATCTATATATGTTGCTGACACAATATCATTAAATCGTACCTCTCCTGTATAATAATCTATCTCTATTTTAGCTTCTTCTTTATAAGCATATCCATCATAATTCAATTCTATTGACCAATATTTTTCATTATCTTTTTCTATTAGCTCTATAGATCCTTTTCCGATTTTTTTAATATATTCTTTTACAGAAACTTTTCTTTCTCCTTCTTTAATGTAAGTTTGAGAAGCAATTCTTAAAGCACTATCTTCAGTAATATATCCGTCTCTTTTTATTGCTTCTTCTATATTAAATTCTTCAGAACTTTCAGCATATTCTTCAATTTTATGAATGATTGCATCTACGCTGTTCTCACTATTTAATATAATATCTAATATCATATCTAATATATTATCTGTTGAACTAAATATCTCACTATAATATTCTAGTTTTATCGGTAAAAATATGTTTAAAAGAATACATATTCCTAAAACAATTTTTTTCAATTTGTTTTCCTTATCAAAAATCACAAATATTATATTAATCATCAATATAAAAATAGCAATAAGTATATTATAGATTAATAAACATTCTATCGGAGTTTCCTCAGAATTTATATCAATCCCTACTGTTATACCACCTGTGAATATAATTACTCCATAAATGGCTATCATTATGATGATACAAATTAAATAGAAATGCTTGTTTTTCATTAGTTTCTTCATTTTCGTTTTCCCCTTTTTTATAGATATTATATCAATAAAAGATGTGATTCACAACAATCTATCATATTATTTTTTATTTCATAAAAAAAGACACAAAATAATTAATTTTGTGCCCTGTTTGGTGGAGATGAGGAGAGTCGAACTCCTGTCCATAATACCTTCCAAATAGACTTCTACAAGTTTAGTTTATTATTTATATTCATCTAACCCACACCAATAAACAGGTTTAAGTTAGATATAGCTTTTAAAATACCCACTACCTTCAAAGCAAAGATAGCTTTGTTTCCTACTAATATGACACTTTATCTAAATGCGTAGGAACATTTAGGAAAGCGTAGCTGCAATTAGGCAGCTAAAGCATACTCATTATTATTTTCTGCGTTTATATTTAGTTTCCCGTTTTTTTAAGTGGCCAACGAGAATCCACTACTTGCTATCTATCCTTCTAGTATTATGTCGAAACCAAGTACATCCCCATGTACTTTTTTATTATACAATATTTAAATACTTTTATCAATAATCAAATTTTATTAATAATTGAAAATACTGTAAAAGAAATTGCAATTATAATTTTCTTTGTTTATATTAAACAATTAAAGTTTCTTCTTGAATATATAAATCTTCTCATTACCATAATATTATTTTCAACAGTATAAAATGCAAAATAATTGTTAATTTTTATTTTATACCATATATATATATATCTTTATCACTCAATTTAAAAGATTTATAGCCTTTTGGATTATAGCTTCTTTTTATAATCTCTTTTTCTACTAATTGTAATAAATTTTCAGCAGCTATTTCATTTTGCAATTCATTAACAATGTATTTGAATACATTTTCTATATCTCTCTTAAAAGTTTCACTATATTCTACTTTAAAACTATTTTTCCCCATTAATTATCCCCCTTAAGCTATCAAATACTTCTTCATGAGAGTAATATTTAGTATTAGGGTTGTTAGCTTCTTTCTCAGCTTCTTCTAAGGCTTTCTCAAAATCAACATTTCCAAATTTTTCTTCCATTGCTCTATCAATTTCTAATTCTTCAATCATTTTAGAATATTTTTCTAAACTCATCACAACCATTGAGCCATATCCATTTTTTGTTAAATATACTGCTTCATCTTCTTTTAAAACTAATTCCTCAATTTCAGGATATTTATTTCTTAAATCTGATACTGGTCTTATATTAATCATATCAATTCACCCTTTCAAAATATTATCATTATTTTATCATTATTTTATCTTTCTTTCAATATTTTATACAAATTTTATATACATCTAACAAAAAAAGTTATAGATAGAAACTAATCTATAACTTCATATTACGAATTTTAATCTAATAATTGACATTGTTCCTTATACCAAGCAGGAGTACAAACCATGATGATTTGACAATGTCCTTTCCAGAAATAGACTTCTTCTTTGTCGATTAAAATAACATCTCCTTGTTTAAAATCTATTTGTTTATCTTTTTTATGTATTGTTCCATTACCTTCTAGTATATAAGCCATTTCTTTACATTTTAAGTTTGAGCAATATCCTTTTTCAGGATATCTTCCTTGTATCGTATTAATACAAAAATCCATATCTTTATCATTCAATTTATTAGAATATTCTAATAAATAACTTGTGTCACTATTTATGACTTTTTGCGCTTCTTCCTTTTTTACAAATTTCATATTCATTCTCCTTTTTGATATATATTTATTTTAATTTTAACATGTATAGCTTTCTTAAAAATCCATTAGATAATCTCGTTTCTCTTACAAATTTCAATCCAACTTTTTCAAGCGTTTTACAACTTCCTATATTATTTGGATGCGCCATTGAGATAATATAATCAAATCCTAATTCTTTTGCTAAATCTAATTCTAAAGTTTGAAGTTTTGTCGTAATACCATTTCCTCTATATTCTGGTAAAACTAAGTTTCCTCCTAATTCACATACTTGATATTCTTCAAGTCCAAATTCTTTTTTAAAATCTGCTAACATATCTTGTGAAATATATAATTGTGCCATTCCAGCAAGCTTATCTCCATCATAAGCACCATATAATGGGGCATAATTTTTTTCATCAAACATACTGTCATATTCCCATTGTTCATAAGGAATAAAATATTCTTTATCCTCTAATCCTCCTAATACGGTTTCAATTAAGTTAAATAATTGCTCCTTATCTTTTTCTTCAATCTTCTTATACACTAAATTCATTTTAAAACCTCCTTTAAATTTTTAGAATATGTTTTTAATTTTTGAAAACAATTATATGCTTCCATTACCTCTTTTGGGTTTTTAGAAATATACCCTCTTTCTTTCATACCTTCTGGTAAATCTGCAATTAAAATTTCTTTATCAATTCCATCCCAACCTGCACCAACAATTTCTAATAACTTGGGCTCCTTTTCTTTTATTTCGTCATAATCTACAAATAATGTTTTGATATTACTTTGCATATAAATTTTTAGTGTTTTATTTTGTTTAAATTCTTTAATTTTATCTTTACTAAAGATAAAAATTCTTTCTACGTTAACACCTCTATTAGCTACTTCTAAGTTAATTTGTCTAAACTTCATTTCTTGTGGTGCTTCTGTCCATTCATCCTCTAACATGGTTGATGCACACCATAAATAAGATTCTTTATTTAACCTTCTAAAATAATGATTTAATGCTCTATAAAACTTTCCAATTTCTAAATTCTTTGTTCTTTCATTTTTTCCAAATTCAATTTTCCCACCATCAGTTTCGATAGCCATACCTGTTGTATTTTTTAACCTAAGTAATAGCTCAACAATATCTTCTACGATTTCATGCTCATTTACAATGCATTGTTTATCTTTTGGTATGTCTAAAAGAAGTGTATTGATTCTCAATCCAATCTCATTTCTAAAATTCTCTGCTAAATTCTTTTCGATTGGATTTCTTTTTGGATTCTTGTCATCAACAATTACTATACTTGACTCTGCATGTAATTTTTCTGCAAAATCGATAATAAAATTTTCCTCTAGTTTATCCATATGACGTTTTGCAAAATAAATCATTCCTTCATAATATTGAGATAAACTTTCTAAGTTATCTTGTATTTCTTCAAATTCTCCATATTCTACAATATAACCCTCTTTTTCTATACATTCTTTTAAATATACTTTCCACTCCTTGTTGCTATTAACGATCATAATTTTTTTAGGTACATGGATATATTTATAAATATTACTTCTTCTATCTGAAGGTTTCAAAGTATCTTCTGGAATCTCCCATACCATTCCATTTTTGATAGCCCCATGAATTCTATTTTCTTTACATAGTTTGATAATTCTTCTTTCTGTGATTCCCCATATTTCAGAAAATTGTTTTGCCGTTAAATATCCCATTTCTTTTTCTCCTTTTTATATTGTTCCTTTTTCAGAATAATATATTTACATCTTTATATTATACTATTTTCAGAACAATGTCAATATTTTTTATAATTATTTAGGAAATCATTATTTTAGTTTAAAGCCGTTTTGTTTCTTAATCTCTCATTTTTTCTATATGTAGTATAAAAAACAAAGTCTTGTAATCTTACCTTTACAAGACTTTATCATATATTTACTTTTAAAATAGATTTTGAAATTGCCTTACAATACCATTGACAAAAAACTGTGACATTCTTAAAATTTCTTTTTGTACCATATCATAACTATTGATATCTTCTGCATAATTTCCTTGTAATCTATTGTTTACCTGATTTGTTGTCAGACGTAAATGTTCATATAGCATATTTCGAATTTCTTCTCTTGGATAAAATGGATTTATACTACTAAATGCTTCTGCCATTTCATCTGCATTTTGATACCATTTTGTATTTAATCTTTTTGCTTCCTCTTGATTTTTATTTTTTAATGCCACAATTAGATCCTTACCAATTGTCAGATGTTCTGTTAGTAATTGCTGAATTCTATTAGCTACAGCATTTCCATAAAATCTTCTAAAAACATCTGCTATATCTTTAGGATTTCTTAATAAACGTGCCTGTGTTGCTTCTAAATCTTTTAAATTTTCTGCAATACTAATTAAAAGCATTCGTGTCCACATGATATGTTGCTCCCAAACTAAATTCATTTGTTTTAATAACTGAACTTGATTCATACTTACCCAATAACTTGGATTTTGCATATCATTTGGATAAATGTAAATTTGTTGACCAACTCTTAAATTATATGGATTTAATGCCATATTGCTGTCTATTATATTTTGTACTGTTGTTCCATATTGCATAGCCAAATTATATAATGTATCTCCTGGTCGTATGGTATACAAAATTGGGTTCATTTCATTCATAATTTATCTCCTCCTATATAAGATATTAGGAAAAGATTAATTTGTTACTCATTATATTTTTAACAAATTTCAAAAAATTTCATATGATATTTTTAGGTGATGAAAATGAATATTGTTCCTACAAATGTCTTATATAATTCTTATCTGTTAAGACAAAATTTAATTTTATTGAATCTTACATATCCCTTTTTAAATATTCAAGTGGTTGGAAACAGTGTATTAGGTAAGCCTATCTATGTGGTAAAATTAGGAAAAGGACCAAATAAAGTCTTTTATTCTGGATCGATTCATGCCAATGAATGGATTACTTCTGTTTTATTAATGAAGTTTATAGAAAATTATTGTGATGCTTATGTTTCTGACAGTTCTCTTTATGGATATCCTATAAGGCAACTTTTTAACAGTACTTCTATTTATATCATGCCTATGGTAAATCCTGATGGTGTTGATTTAGTCAATGGCAATATAAATCAAAATTCTACTGTTTATCGAAATACAGTTTCCATCAGCAATCGTTTTCCTGATATTCCTTTTCCTTCTGGTTGGAAAGCCAATATCAATGGTGTAGACTTGAATCTGCAATTTCCTGCTGGCTGGGAACAAGCAAGAGAAATTAAATATGCACAAGGATTTACTCAACCTGCTCCTCGTGACTTTGTAGGTTTTGGTCCTTTAACAGAACCAGAAGCTTTAACTATTTACAATTTTACTTTAATGCATGATTTTAAACTAGTGCTTGCTTATCATACACAAGGTCAAGAGATTTATTGGCAATTTCAAAACTTCAATCCACCAAATAGTCTAGAAATTGGTCAAAGCTTAGCTGAAGCCAGTGGCTATAGACTTGCTGAAACACCATATAATTCTAGTTTTGCAGGATACAAGGATTGGTTTATTCAAAATTATAATCGTCCTGGATATACCATTGAAGCAGGTATTGGAGAAAATCCTCTCCCTATTTCACAGTTTGATGAAATTTATAATGACAATATTGGTATCTTAATTTTAAGTGCTGTTTTATAAAAAAACACTATCTTATTTTAAAGATAGTGCTTTTTACGCTACATACAAAGGAATTGCTTTTATATTATTTTCAACTCGCAAGTAAAAACTGTGTAAGCTTACTATATCTTCTCTTTTCCTGCACATTTAATAATGTTTCTTTATAAAGCATTCTTTATACATTATAAATATTCAATTTTATATCATCTTTCAAAAGTATCTTTTCCTGATCTGTACTGTTGATAACATCTTTTTTGTCTAACCGAATTCCATCTCCTTTTAAATATCTCTTTTTGTTTACTTTCATCAAATAACAAATCTAATAAATGATTTACTTTATCAGCTTCTGTTACATCATGCAAAAATAATCTTTCAAACGCATCTTTTTTATAATTTGGATTTTTAGCATTTTTTAAACTTACTTCAAACATTTTCCCTACTAGTAATAAATCTTGAAAAATAATTTCTGGTTCTAAAGAAGAATTAAATATTCTTATTTCAATTCTTCCCGGATTGTCAGAATTCCATTTCATATGATTAAAATTTATGCTTGTCCATCTTACTTTATCATCTTCATTGGGTCTCTTTTTCATTTCCGTATTATATCTATGATAAATATCAAATATTTCTTCATCTGTTTTTGCATAATGCAAGTCATATTCCACATCATTCTCTGGTCCAAAACCTGACTGTGAAACAACATAGTACATTCTATTTCGCGCTTGAATTTGATATAGAAACTTTTCCATATCCCCTTCCGTATTAAGCGTCACACTGCCATCTTCCTCAAAAAAGTTTTGAATATTTTCTTTTATTGGTGTTGCCATAGTACGTGCTTCTACTCTTATTTCCTCGCCCTCTGGATTTGCCATTTTAAAAAGCAGTTCTTCACATTCTCCCCAAATTTTAAGTAAATTTTCTATCGCCTTTTCATTACATTCTAAATAATCAACACCAACATTTATATGTAAGGCCGTTCCACCGTTTAATCGGGCATTTAAAGCTTTATATAATGTACAAATAGCAACAATTTGATTCAAATCAAAAAGAGTATTTTGTAAAATTGGTGTTGATGCTTCTGATGAATACATCTGTGATTCTGAAGAAAAAATCCACTTATTAAATTCATTTTTCTTTTTAAAATCCGAATTTTGAATAATTGCATTTGAAATTTCAATAGGAATCTCTAAAATATTCATAATTGGCATTATAGAATTTGTTCTAAAAATACATCGAATTTCATCTAAAGGTATATCTACTACCTCTATTTCTAATCCAAATTTTAATCTTTCTGAAAAATCTAATTTCTTTCCCCACCACGAAAATTTCTTTTCATTTTTAAACAATTCATACAATATTTTACTCTTATCAACGGTTTTAAGGATTTTTTCCAAATACTCTTTTATGAATCTCCAAGGAATCCATCTAAAATACTCCTTAATATCTGACATATTTGCTATAATTTCTTGTTCCGTATATCTATTTATATGATCTAAAAAATTACTAATTTCTCTATGATTCACTGTACCAACCTTCTAATCTATAACTTCATTAATTACAATATAATTTCCTTTATACTTTTCTTTCTCTTTTGTTGTTAATAGATTATTACTTGATTTACTCTCTAATATTGTGATATTAGGAATTTTACACAAAGACATAACAAATTGTTTCTCATCATCAATTATAAATGCTCTTTCTAAATTATATTTTTCATCTATTATTTTATATTGCTCTCCTAATCTTCCCATCTTAGTATGAACTATATCCAAATCTAATCTATAAAATTTAATTTTATAAAAAGCAATTTCATACCTTCTAATAAACTTTTCTTTTTCTGTAAACGTAAAATATTTCATTCCAAATATAAATTCATATAATTCTTGTAAAGTATCAAATTGATTTATTTGTTCTTGTTCTATATATATTAAATTTTTCATATTTCTCCTACCAGTATAATATTAACATAATAATTATACAATAAATAATTGTGTTTTTCAATAAGCTTCTGAATAATATTTAAATGGTGCTGTATAAAAAAATCCTTTTAAAGTGAGCATGATTAACATTTATATTTCATAAACATTGTTCACTTTAAAAGAACCTTTTTGTTTCTTTTCTGTTTTCTATTTAATTATATGGTTTAAACTTAAAATGAAATCCTATATAAGTATGCAATTTCATATTTAAAAAGTTTTCAATATCCTGATTTGCTTTACAAGAAACCTCTTTGATTCTACAAGTCTTATTATTAAATCTAACTAAAGGATTCATGTATCTTTTCTTTCCTTTTACACTTGTACAATAATTTTCTGTATTTTCAGGTAAATCACTTTTATATACATCATCTCTCGTAGCATTTTGAAAACAATCAAATGCATTTCTTATGTAGGCGTCATCACAATTTTTTATTAATTGTATCACCTCATTTTCAGAAAGCTTATATAAATCATCAATTGTAATATACCCTTTTATATTCATTGATTTTACAATATCTGCAATAAATTGCATACATAATCTATCTTCATCTTCAATCCAACGAGGCCATAAATGTGAAATGTCATGTATAAAATCTTCACAAATCTTATAGTCTTTAAATCCTAGCTCATCAATACCATCTTCATTTTTTAATATAATGATATTATGATAATATTTTCTAATATTATCAATATCAAATACTCGTATTTGATAAAGCCCTCCAGACAAGGTATATTCAAATCTATCACTACTTAGTTTTGGTGTATCATTATCTGCAATTGGGTATATGTGATAATCTGAAACTTCCTCTATTCGTATATTATCTCTTGCTAATAGATGCATAATTTCTTTTGAATTTTTAATGATTTGCTCTGTTCGCTCCTCTGTCGATTCTTGATGCTCTGAATCTCCATTCATAAAATCAATACAGTGTTTAAAAGTCGGTGTTGCAATATCATGAAACAATCCGGCCAAAGTTTGTTTTTTATCATGTGTAAAATTCCATATAATTAGTGCAACTGCAACACTATGTGTTAATGATGAATAAAAATATTCATCATCATATATTTTTGTATATAATGTACCACAAGACATTCCAATCCCATCAAGTCTGAGCATTTCTGGGGTATATATATATTCTAATAGCCATTCTGGAAATTCTGGTGATAATACTGTTAAATACTGTTTTATCTCTTCATTTAAATTTTCTAAATATTTATTCATATATATTCTCTCCCCTCCTTATGTTTCTACTCTTTAATTCCTTTTTATTGTTTTTCTATTAAAATATGTATTTTATTGTATACGATTTCTTCATTGTTTTAATATTCTTTTAAATCATACTTTATTAATTTTTCTCCATCATATTCAAATTTTCCAGAGAAAAATCTGTTATCCTTTTGTAATTTATCTACAAAA
>CALXKD010000040.1 GCA_944388795.1 uncultured Clostridia bacterium | reverse complement strand
AAAGTATCTATAATATTTTTTGGTTGAGACATTTTCTCAAATGATTTATTAAGACATTATCACAAATGAATCAGAAACTTTTAAAAAAGTTATCAAATTCTTCTAGACTTTTTCTAAGATATGTGCTAATATATATTAGTATTTATCTTATGCCGATGTGGCGGAATTGGTAGACGCACTGGACTCAAAATCCAGCGGGAAACCATGTGGGTTCGAGTCCCACCATCGGTACCAATCTATACTTCACGAAAGTGGAGTAATTTTTTTGTAAAAATATCAAACAAATTTTTGCGAAAGTATTGGAATTTGTAAAGAGCTATAATATAATGCCAATAATCAAAAAGGAGATGATGAATATGAATCAATTAGAAAGAAAAGAAACATATGATAATCATACTTTTGAAGATATCAAACACATTAATGAGAATGGAATCGAATATTGGTATGCAAGAGAACTTATGACT
Source organism: uncultured Clostridia bacterium (assembly GCA_944388795.1). Lineage (GTDB taxonomy): Bacteria > Bacillota > Clostridia > TANB77 > CAG-508 > CAG-269. The sequence continues at coordinate 12,002 of CALXKD010000040.1, read as the reverse complement.
GTTTTACAATATGCAAAATGGGAAAATTTTAGGAAAGTTATTGAAAAAGCTATAATAGCATGTGAAAATAGCGAAATTTCGGTAAAAGATTGCTTTCTTGATGTCAGGAAGCCAATAATTTCTGGTAAGGGAAAAGAAGAATTTATTGAGGATTATAAGCTAACCCGTTATGCATGTTATTTAATAGCACAAAATGGTGATACAAGAAAAAAAGTAATTGCTTTAGCACAAACATATTTTGCAATTCAAACGAGAAAACAAGAGATAAGTGAAAAAGAATATAGCTTATTAACAGAAGATGAAAAAAGATTTTATCAAAGAGATTTGACAAGAAGAGGTAATTATTCGCTTAACCAAACAGCAAAAAATGCAGGCGTTAAAAATTTTGATAAATTTCATAATAGTGGATATAGAGGTTTGTATAATGGAGAAACAGCTGATGATATTGCTAGAAGAAAAGGATTGAGATATAGAGAAGACATTTTAGATAATATGGGGAGTGAGGAACTTGCAGCAAATCTCTTTCGTATTACACAGACAGAGTCGAGATTAAAAAGAGATAAAGTTGATACTGAGAAGAAAGCTTGTGATACACATAATAAAATTGGAAAAATAGTTAGAAAAGCTATTAAAGAAGCAGGGCGGAACAATGCCAGAAGATTTACCCACACCTGAAAAGAGTTTAAAACAACTAGAAAAAGAAAATAAGAAAATGTTAAAAAATAATGAGAACTAATAATATAAATGGAATAATGATAAATGAATTTTATCATATTGTAATAATTTGAACTTATTGATATAATCTATAAAAATGAGAATAAAAGGAGAAAAGAAATATGAGTAATGAAGAGTTAGAAAAAGAAATTATGGAAATTAAAGAAAGGAACAAAAGAGTAGAATTGGATAAAAAATGGGAAACAAGTTGGACAAGAAAAATTTGTATTTGTATATTAACATATATAGTAGTAATCATTTATTCAAATATGATAAATAAATTTACAAATGTAGCATTAAGTTCATTAGTTCCAGTTATAGGTTTTGCATTATCTACACTATCTCTAAAATTAATAAGAAGTGTTTGGGAGAAAAGATTTAGTAAAGGATGAATAATGAGAATGGAGGAATTAAATGTTTGAAGTGAAAAATTTTGATGATTGGATAGAGGACATTGAATCTGGAAAATTTGGTAGTGGAGCAAGTGAAAAAGTATGGCTTATTAATCCTAAAACAAATGAAAAGGGACTTTTTAAATTTCCAAAAGTGAAAGATAAAGAAAAAGGAATAATAACAGGAGAATATTGGGCAGAAAAACTCGCTACTGAAATTGGAAAAATGATAGATGTTGAATGTGCTAAAGTTGATATTGGTACATACAAACGGAAGAATAGGTTCAATGAGTTATAATTTGGTAGATTTCAATTTTGAAGATAATTATACAAATTTATTGGAGGGAATAGTTTTTATAGAAAATCAGTATCCATATTATGATAAAGATAAATTAGAAGATACCTATTCTAATAGCAAATATTCTATACAAATGATACAAAATAGTTTAAATGGAATATTAGAAATAGATAAATTTTATAAAATCGTGATATTTGACATTTTAATAGGAAATAGTGATAGACACCATAGTAATTGGGCAATTTTATCAAAAGGAACGGTATATACAACACCTGAAAATGTGATGGATATATTATTTAACTATGATATTTGTCCTCTATATGATAATGGTTCATCATTATGTGCCTACGAAGATAATAATAATCTTGAAATATTTTTTAAAGATAAAATGAAGTTTGAAGCATTAGTAAATACAAAGTCAAAATCTACTATTGGATGGGAAAATGAAAGACCTATTAGACACTTTGAATTATTGAAAAAAATAAAAGACAATGCATATGAATTAACAGTACAATATATAGAAAAGATTAAAACTAATATTAATGAAGAAAATATAGATAAAATTTTAAATGAATTTAATAATAATATAATAAGTATAGATATGAAGAAATTATTAAAAATGTATCTTTTAGAACGAAGAAAAAGAATGTTAGAGATATATGATTTGAAAGATGAGGTGTAAAAGAAAAATGGAAAAAGATTTAGTATATTTAGTTTGGACAGATGCTAAAACAGGAAATAAATATAAAGTAGCTGAATTATATAAAATGCATAATACGTTTTATTTTAAATATATTTTAGAAAATGTAAAAGAGGCTCAAAAAAGTGGGTTTAAATTATTAATTGCATTTCCTCAAATTAATGCTTTATATGATAATCCTAAATTATTTGCTACTTTTGCAGCGAGATTGCCAGAACCAACGAGACCAGAAATTAAAGAAATTTTAGAAACTTATGGAATGACTGAATATGATGCATTTGAATTATTAAAAAGAAGTGGAGCAAAATTACCAACAGATAATTATGAATTTGTAAAAGAATAAGGAGGAATATTATGGGATCATTTGTAGAAATTAATGACACTTTACAAATAACAAAGGAACAAGGATTTCCAAAAGAATTAGATTGGAAGCAACATTTAAAAGCACCATATACAGCTGAACAATTTAAAGATAGAATATTTGAATTTAAAAATAAGCCTAGCATAAGAAATTATCAAATGCCACCAGTAAGAAATTTTTTAGTGGAAAACATCAATGGAAAATGGTTATATTGGGGATTGATACATATATTAGAAGTCAAGCATGACTATATTCATAAAACGACTTCAGGAAAATTTAAGATAATCTACATTAACAAACCAGAAGAAATGGAAATGGCGCATAATCTAATAGATAGAAATAAGGATACTTTTTTTAAGTTAGAGGGTTAAAAAATTAATGATAGGAGGTTTTTTATGAAATCACTTTTATTAGTCATTGATTTACAAAATGCTTTTATAAATCCAAATACAGAAAAATTACCTAGTAAAATAGAAGAAATAGTTGCAAATAATCAATATGATGATATTGCTTTCACAAGATTTGTAAATTCTGAGGAAAGTATCTTTGTGCAAAAATTAAATTGGAGAGGTTGTCTTTCAGATGAAGATAAAACAATCGTGATTGATACAAGAAGTTATCAAGTATTTGATAAATCAATATATTCATCTGTTACAAAAGAATTAATAGAATATATTCATGAAAATAAAATAACAGAAATCTATTTATGTGGAATCAATACAGATTGTTGTGTATTGAAAACAGCATTAGATTTATTTGAATTAGGATATGATGTATATGTATTAGAAAATTTATGTGGTTCCACATGTGGAATTGAAAGACATAATCATACAATAGAAATTTTGAAAAGAAATATAGGAGAAAATTACGTAATATAAAGTGTGTTTTTTGTTGTAAGATAAAAAAATAAATGATAAAATATAGGCAAATATAAAAGGGGATTATTCATTTTTATAGAGCATAAATTGCTCAAGATGGGAGGAATTTTCTATGAAAAAAGATTTAGGTGTAAAACCTTATGTATTTCCTATGCCAGTATTAATGATTGCAACTTATGGAGAAAATGATAAGGTGGATGTTATGAATATGGCTTGGGGAGGTATCTGTAACAATAATATGGTGGCTTTAAATATTACAGAAAGCCATAAAACAGCTAAAAATATTAAGGAAAGAAAAGCCTTTACATTAAGTATAGCAGATGTAGACCATTTAGAAGAATCAGACTTTTTTGGAACAGCATCTGGGAATACAATGGAGGATAAATTTGAAAGAACAGGAATGCATGCTACAAAAAGTACAAGAGTAGATGCGCCAATTATTGAAGAATATCCAATTACTTTAGAGTGTAAAGTGGCAGAGTTACAACATGAATCTTATGGTTTCAGAGTGTTAGGAGAAATTGTAAATGTTGTAGCAGATGAAAAAGTCTTAGATGAAAATGGAAAAGTAGATCCTACAAAAATAAATGCTTTTGTATTTGACCAATTCCAAAATGGATATTATAAAATTGGAGAAAAAGTAGGACAAGCATGGAGCAGTGGAAAGAAATTTATGAATAAATAATAAGAAAAGCAGAAAGGAAGTTATTAATACATGGAAGAGCTAGAGATGCTAAAAGGAATTTTAAATAGTTATCCATATCCAATTGTTTTTGTGGATAATGATTATATAATTCGATATATGAATAAAAATGCACAATATCATTATTATGAAGAAAGAGGATATAAGAATTTAATAGGAAAAAGTTTATTTGATTGTCATAGTAATGAAAAATCCATTGAGCGAATAAAAAAAGGGTATGAAGGTATCAAGCGTAATGGAAAAGAAGTATTTGTGTGTGTAACATCTAGAAACCAAAGAGTTTATATGCAAGGTGTAAGAAACGAAAAAGGAGAATGGATAGGATTTATAGAAAGATTTGAATTAAATTTACAAATGTAAAATTTGCATAAAGTACCAATATTATATATTTGGTACTTTTTTAAATATTTTAGAAAATTTAATCATATATTTTACAAAAAAAGTATTGACTTAAAGTAAACTCTAAGTGATATAAAAAAAGAAAGGAGGATAAAAAATGGAATATCGAGTAAATCGTAGAACAGGAGATAAAATTAGTATCATAGGGTTAGGGGCTAGTTCTATCTCGCAAGCAGGTGAAAAAGAAGGTATTGAAACTTTAAAAATGGCATTCGAAAATGGAATTAATTACTTTGATTTAGCAGCAGGAGATGCAGCGTGTTTTCCATATTATGGAAAGGCTTTTGAAAATGTGAGAGATAAAGTTATATATCAGATTCATTTTGGAGCAAATTATGAAACAGGAAATTATGGCTGGACAACCAATTTAGAAAAAGTAAAAAAATCAATAGCATGGCAATTGGACCAATTAAAAACAGACTATATTGATTATGGATTTATTCATTGTATAGATGAAGAAAGTGATTGGAATGTATATCAAAAAAATGGTATATTAGCGTATATTAAAGAATTAAAAGAAAAAGGGATAGTAAAACATATTGGTATTTCTTCTCATACACCAGAATTAGTACATAAAGTATTAGATACAGGATTAATTGATATGGTTATGTTTAGTATTAATCCAGCATATGATTATGAACAAGGTGCATATGCCAATGGTAGTGTCAATGAAAGAATGGAATTATATAGAAGATGTGAGGCAGAAGGAGTAGGAATATCTGTTATGAAAGCATTTTCTAGTGGACAATTATTAGATGAAAGAACTTCTCCATTTGGAAAAGCACTTAGTAAAATACAATGTATACAATATGCATTAGATAAACCAGGTGTGTTAACAGTACTTCCAGGAATCAGAAATAAAGAAGATTTAAAAGAGATTTTACAATTTAATGAAGCAAGTGAAGAAGAAAAAGATTATACAATAATAAGTCAATTTACACCACCAGAGGCAAATGGAAAATGTGTATATTGTAATCATTGCGAACCATGTCCTATGGGATTAGATATAGGGTTAATTAATAAATATTATGATTTATCAAAAGCAGGAGATATATTAGCAAAAGACCATTACAAAAACTTAGAAAAAACAGCAAAAGATTGTATTCAATGTGAACATTGTAATACAAGATGTCCATTTAAAGTTGATCAAATGAATAGAATGAAAGAAATAGCAAACTATTTTGAAAATATTTAAAATGTATATCATATATAAAAGTATAAAATAATAAATTCTAAGGAGGAATGTAGGCTGGAAAAACAAACAGCAGGAAGAGATAAGTTGGGAAAATTAGCACCTAAATTTGCAGACTAAATGATGATGTATTATTTGGAGAAATTTGGGCAGGGGAGGATAAATTAAATCCAAGAGACAGAAGTATGATAACCATTGCGGCTTTATTTGGAAAAGGGATTGTAGAGGGACCATTTGAATCTCATATTGCTATGGGAAAAGCACATGGAATTACGAAAACAGAAATAGTAATATTATAAAAGTCAATTAGCTTTTTATTGTGGTTGGCCTTTCGCTTGGAAAGCATTTTCTATTGTAGATAAAATTTATGGAAAAGATGAAGAATAATACAGTAAAAAAGAAAATGATTTTATAAATTATGTAAAATCATTTCCTTTTTTTATCATTTTATTTTTTATTAAAAAAGGCTTTTATTTTATGGATTATATTTCTTATCAATGAATGTTTTTCATAAACGATTAAAGGATTATCGCTAGTTGAAGAATGATATTTTTGAGCGTTTTTTGCTTTCTTTTTTTCAAATACCTTATAGATGTCTGTTTCTTCTGCAATTCTCCTGTCGTTTTTTTCATATATCTTACGTAATTCTTCCTGTTCGCTTTTATCAGATAAATACAGATAGTTTATAGCACATAAATAGTTCATAGTTTCTGGATTTAAGTTTTGGTTTTCTAAAGGAAGTGTAAAATCAATTTTACAATCATATTGTTTATCTGCATTTTCTTTGAAATAGTTTATTAATTCAGCTGGAATCTTAAGCAAATCATTAATATCTAACTGATTTAATATACAATTCATCTCACTACATACTATTTTGTCCATGATTGACTCCTTTCATCTTCTTTGGTTCTTCCAAGATTTTTCATTTTTTGCATAACTGTATCTAAGAGATTTAATCCCATGTGAGGGACATGTTTACAAGATTCCTTTATATTATACAGTTTTAAATAACTTTCTATGTCTTGATTATTATCTGCTTTATAAATTAATTGGTCTATTAATTCATTTACTACAGAATGAGAATCTGATGTAGGAAACATAGGATAATGATATTCTATATCATTACGAATCTGTATAGTTAAGGGTGATTCATTGTTTTGAGAAACATAGGTATCACCACATACTAAAAATAAGAAATCATCTGAAGCTTTAGAAGATAAATGAAATAATTTGTCAAACAAATCATTTTCAGGTTCAGAAATATCTTTAGAAGCTTCAAAATCATGTTGAATTTGTAGAAAGTCGGAAGCAGCTCTACGTTTATCTATATGAATACTTAGTTTACCATGTCCTTTAAATTTATGAAAAAGAAATCGCATGTGTCCGTTTACTTCTCTAGTAAATAGTTTTGATAAAAGGCTTTTACTATCCATATTTAAGCTAAAGCCTATATAAGGATCATCTTCTTTTGGGTTATCAGGATGTCCTCCACAAGAAGCAAATGTAGCAATTCCATTTTTGGCACAATATATCAATAAGCTTTTTAAACCATCATTTCCCTCAGAATAAGTGGTTGCCATTTTTTCAATCTGTTCATCTGTCATTTGTGTTAGTTGTTCATTTGTGATTTCAGAAGGTAATCCATCATTTTTAAATTCCATATTATTTTCTGTATTTTCCATAGTTTCTCCTTTGCGTAAAATACTTTATATGAAAATTATATCATATATTATTTTTTATTCCTATCATTTTTCTTTATTTTATAAAAAATGTTGCAATCCGTATATTGTTTCTGATATAATAATAAAGATATAAAACAAAAAAGGGAGCCAGAAAATGAAAAACTATTTGAAAAAAACTAATTGCATAAATATTTCAGCTGTTTTCTTAATAGTTGCTTTATTTTCATTTCCATTTTAGATAAGGATGTTTCGTTCCTTATTTTTTTTTGTCATTTACAATATATACAAATTTATCATATATGATTGGAGGTTAATATGAAAGAATTCAACAAAAAAATTGTACTAGAAGATGGAGAAGAATATTTAGGGTATGGATTTGGAGCAGACAAAGAGGCTATTTGTGAAATTGTTTTTAATACCTCAATGGTGGGATATCAAGAAATTGTTTCAGACCCATCATATACCTATCAAATGGTAGTGATGACATATCCATTAATTGGAAATTATGGAATTACAGATGAAGATTATGAAACCAAACAGCCAACCATTGGTGGAATGGTGGTAAGAGAATATAATGATTTGCCAAGTAATTTTCGTTATACGAAAACATTATCAGAATATTTAGAAGAAAATGATATACCAGGAATTTCAGGTGTTGATACTAGAAAATTAACCAGAAGTATCAGAAATAAGGGAAGTAGAAAGGTTATTATTACAGATATAACAACTAGCAAGGAAGAAGCTTTAAAAAAATTAAATGCTTATGATATTCCAAAAGATGCTGTATCAAAAGTAAGCTGTAAAAAGAAGTGGTATTCTAGAACAGCCAATTACAAATATAATGTGGTAGCTGTGGATTGTGGTATTAAATTAAATATTGTCAGAAGTTTAAATAAAAGAGGTTGTAATGTAACCATTGTGCCATATAACACAACAGCTAAAGAAATTGAAAGCTTAAAACCAGATGGTGTCTTTTTATCAAATGGACCAGGAGATCCAGAAGATGTAAAAGAGGTTATTAAACTTGTAAAAGAATTAAGAGGAAAATATCCAATTTTTGGAATCTGTTTAGGACATCAAATGATTAGTTTAGCATATGGTGCCAAAACCTATAAATTAAAATTTGGACATAGAGGTGGAAACCATCCAGTATTAAATCTAGAAACAGATAAGATAGAAATTACTAGTCAAAATCATAGTTATGCAGTAGATGAAAAATCTTTAGAAAAAACAGACTTGGTTGCAACTCATAAAAATATCTTAGACAATACGATAGAAGGTGTAGAGTGTAAAAAAGATAAAGTATTTAGTGTACAATATCACCCTGAAAGTGCACCAGGACCACAAGATAGTGGGTATTTATTTGATAAATTTATTAGAATAATGGAGGGAGAATAAAATGCCAAAAAGAAAAGATATAAAAACTGTACTAGTGATTGGTTCTGGACCAATTGTCATTGGACAAGCAGCAGAGTTTGACTATGCTGGAACACAAGCTTGTTTAGCTCTAAAAGAAGAGGGATATAAGGTTATATTAGTAAATTCCAATCCAGCAACCATTATGACAGACACAGCCATTGCTGATAAAGTATATATGGAGCCATTAACATTAGAATATGTTGCAAAAATTATTAGATATGAAAGACCAGATGCCATTTTACCAGGAATTGGTGGACAAACTGGATTAAATATAGCCATGCAATTATACAAAAAAGGTGTTTTACAAGAATGTCAAGTAGAGCTATTAGGAACTAGTAGTGAAAGTATTGAAAAGGCAGAGGATAGAGAAAAATTCAAAGAATTATGCCAAGAATTAGGAGAGCCTGTTTTAGAATCTATTATTGCAGAATCAGAAGAAGAAGGAATTCAAGCTGCAAATAAAATTGGATATCCCGTTGTTTTAAGACCAGCCTTTACATTAGGAGGTACTGGTGGAGGATTTGCAGATAATGAAAAAGAATTAAAAGATTTAATAAAACATGCTTTAAAACTTTCTCCAGTAAATCAAGTATTGGTAGAAAAAAGTATAAAAGGATATAAAGAGATTGAATATGAGGTAATGAGAGACCATAATGATACAGCTATTACTATTTGTAATATGGAAAACTTAGATCCAGTAGGTATTCATACAGGAGATTCAATTGTTGTGGCACCAAGCCAAACATTAACCAATAAAGAATATCAACTATTAAGAGATAGTGCTTTAAAAATTATTAGAGCTTTAAAAATAGAAGGAGGATGTAATGTTCAATTTGCTTTAGACCCACATTCTTTTAACTATTATGTCATTGAAGTAAACCCAAGGGTATCTCGTTCATCAGCATTAGCTTCAAAAGCAAGTGGATATCCAATTGCAAGAGTTTCAGCAAAAATTGCAGTTGGTATGAGATTAGAAGAAATCCCATTAGCCAATACACCAGCAAGTTTTGAACCAGCATTAGATTATATTGTTTGCAAAATACCAAGATTTCCATTTGATAAATTTACACTTGCTTCAAATAAATTAAGTACACAAATGAAAGCAACAGGAGAGGTCATGAGTGTCGGAAGAACATTTGAGGAAAGTTTATTAAAAGCAGTAAGATCATTGGAAACAGGCGTATGTCATATTCATCATAAGAAATTTGACAAAATGGAAACAGAAGAGATGATGACATATATAAAAGATGGAACAGATGATAGAATCTATGCAATTGCAGAATTAATGAGAAGAGATGTCGATTTAGGCTTAATTTATGACACCACAAAAATTGATATGTTTTTCTTAGAGAAAATGAAACATATTGTTGAGATGGAAAAAATATTAAAGAAAAATGTGGGGGATATAGAAACATTAAAAGCTGTTAAGAAAATGGGATTTAGTGATAAATATATTGCACAAGTATGGAAGAAAAAAGAAAATGATATTTATCAATTAAGAAAGAAACATAACATATATCCTGTATACAAAATGATAGATACATGTAGTAGTGAGTTTGAAAGCTATGTACCATATTTCTATTCAACATATGAAGAAGAAAATGAATCCATAATAAGTGATAAGAAAAAGGTAATTGTTTTAGGTGCAGGACCAATTAGAATTGGACAAGGTGTAGAATTTGATTATTCTACAGTACATGCAGTAAAAACAATTAAAGAAGCAGGATATGAAGCAATTATTATAAACAACAACCCAGAAACTGTATCAACAGACTATACAACGAGTGACAAGCTATATTTCGAACCACTAACTGTAGAAGATGTTATGAATATCGTAGAACTAGAAAAACCAGAAGGAGTTGTAGCAGCATTAGGTGGACAAACAGCTATTAACCTTGCAGGACCACTTTCAAAATTAGGTGTTAAAATTATTGGTACAGATGTTAATGCCATTGAAAAAGCAGAAAATAGAGATGCATTTGAAAGAGTTATGAAGGATTTAAAACTATTACAACCAAGAGGAGAAGCGGTAACGAATATAGAAGATGGAATAAAAGTTGCGAAAGAAATTGGCTATCCAGTATTAGTAAGACCAAGCTATGTACTAGGTGGAAGAGCAATGCAAATTGTTTCTAATCAAAGAGCATTAGAAAAATATTTGAAAACAGCTGTTGAAATCAATACAGAACAACCTGTATTAGTAGATAAATATATAACAGGAAAAGAATTAGAAGTGGATGCTGTATGTGATGGGAAAGATGTCTTTATACCAGGAATTATGGAGCATGTTGAAAAAACAGGTATTCACTCAGGTGATAGTATTAGTGTATATCCAACCTTTAGTGTTAGTCAAAAAGCAAAAGATACAATTATAGATTATACAGTAAAATTAGGATTAGGTATTGGTATTGTTGGATTATATAATATCCAATTTATTGTAGATAAACATGAAGATGTATATGTCATAGAAGTAAATCCAAGATCATCAAGAACCGTTCCATTTATTTCAAAATCTACAGGATATTCTTTAGCTGATATCGGAACATTAGTTATGCTTGGAAAATCTTTAAAAGAACAAGGAATAACGCAAGTATATCCAAAAGAAAAAGAAAAATGGTATGTAAAAGCACCAGCCTTCTCATTCTCAAAGTTATCAGGATTAGATGCCACACTTTCTCCTGAAATGAAATCAACAGGAGAAGCCATTGGATATGATAAAAAATTAACTAGAGCTTTATATAAAGCATTACAATCTTCTGGAATGAAGCTTGCAAATTATGGAACGATATTTGTAACCATTGCAGATAAAGATAAGGAAGAAGCATTACCACTAATTAGAAGATTTTATAACTTAGGATTTAATATAGAAGCAACAAAAGGAACTGCTAAATTCTTAAAAGAACATGGTATCAGAACAAGAGTGAAAAAGAAAATTAGTGAAGGTAGTGAAGAAATTCTAGAATCTTTAAGAAAAGGTTATGTAAGTTATGTCATCAACACAAGAAATATTGATTCCATAGATCAAGAAACAGATGGAAGTTACATTAGAAGATGTGCAACACAAAATAATGTACCAATGTTTACAGCATTAGATACTGTAAGAGCAGTGTTAGATGTATTAGAAGAAATTACACTTGGTATTTCAACAATTGATGAATAAAATATATGAACGCCCTTTGGGGCGTTTTATTTTGGTATACAATTAGTGAGATGAAAAAAATATAAAAAATAAAAAACTTTCTCAGAGTCAGCTACTCTAAGAAA
>CALXKD010000039.1 GCA_944388795.1 uncultured Clostridia bacterium | reverse complement strand
AATTTTAGCACTAATTCTATTAAAAATTAGTGCTAATGTTTAAAAAATTTTGAGACATTTTCAAAAATGATTGACATGCTTTTTTATTTTAAATTTATCTTTTTATTTCAGCAATTAAAAAGTTAAATACAATTATGAAAAAAATAGTTAGAATAAGTCTTTCAATACATGAAACTTCATCGAAAGAGTTATAAGCAAAAAAACAGTAATAAAATGTAGATAATTTATGTAAAATATGATAAAATCACAAAGAAGAACTATATTACGACATATTAAGAAAACAATAGATAAAATAATGATATAAGTCATCAATAAACTTAAAAATAGAACAAAGCACAAGAGAAATAAATAGGATATACAACAGAGTAAGCATAAAAATTACAAATATAGTATATGTTCTTAAAGAAAGGATGAGATGACTTGGTAGAAGAATTAGAAAGAGAAGAATTAATAAAAATAATAGACGCACTAAAACAAGAAAATATAAGTTTAAAAGAAAAGCTATATGGAAAACCTAAAAAAATGATAAAAAATATCAAAGAGATTTCAAGTGAAGAAAAAATAAGAATATTTGAAGAGGTATTTAAAGGAAGAAAAGATATATATGCGAAAAGATGGGAAAGTAATAAAACAGGAAAATCTGGGTATTCACCAGCATGTGCAAATGAATTTAATCAAAGTAAATGTGATAAACCTAGAATGAAATGTAGTGAATGTCCATATAGAGAATTACTTCCATTAACAGAAAGTGTTATAAAAAAACACTTAAGAGGTGATATCACCATTGGTATATATCCTTTGTTACCAGGAGATATATGTAATTTCTTAGTAATTGATTTTGATAAAAAAACATATAAACAAGATGTATTAGCCTTTTGGAATACATGTGATGAATTTAATATACCTATCTATGTAGAAAGGTCACGCTCAGGAAATGGAGCACATGTATGGATGTTTTTTGAAGAGAGTATGCCAGCAAAAGTTGCAAGAAAAGTAGGAAATATATTATTAACTAAAACAATGGAAAAAAAATCATTGGATTTAGATTCATATGATAGGATATTTCCAAATCAAGATACCATACCAAAAGGAGGATTTGGAAATTTGATTGCATTACCCTTTCAAGGAAAAAGTGCAAAATTAGGAAATACTGTTTTTGTAAATAGAAGATTTGAACCAATCGAAAATCAAATAGAAGTTTTGATAAATATTAAAAAAATGAAATATGAGGAAATATATGAATTTGTTGATAAATACAAAGATGATGATTATAAAGAATTTGATATTCAAGAGTTAGAAAATGAAGACGAACTACCAAAAAAAGACAATTTAAAAGATATCATATTTTCAAACAATATACAGTGTATGATTGAAAATCAAATATATATAAATAAGTCAAATTTATTACCAAAAGAAATAACCTATTTAAAAAGATTAGCAAGCTTTACAAATCCTAAGTTTTATGAATTACAAAAATTAAGGATGCCAATATTTTATGAAACAACACCTAGAATTATCAGTTGTTTTGAAGAAGGGGATACATATTTAGTCTTACCAAGAGGGTGTATGGATAAAATTAAGGAAATTTGCAAAGCAAGTAAAGTAAAATTAATCTTGAAAGATAAAAGAGAAAAAGGAACACCAACAGATTATAAATTTATAGGGACATTAGACAAAAAACAAGAAAAAGCCATGAATCAGTTATTATCACATGATATAGGTGTATTAAGTGCAGCTACAGGTTTTGGAAAAACGGTTATATCAGCTAAGATAATTTCTGAATTAAAAACAAATGTGTTAATTATTGTCAATAGAAATAATTTGCTGGAACAGTGGAAAGAAAAATTGTCATATTTTTTAGGAATTTCTAAAAAGGAAATTGGACAAATTGGTGGAGGAAAAGAAAACTTAAATGGAAAGTTAGATATAGCAAGTTTTCAATCATTATATAAAAAAGAAAATATAGATGAGGTTGTAAAAAATTATGGTTTGGTTATAGTGGATGAATGTCATCATGTAGCAGCATTTAGTTTTGAAAGAGTATTAAAAAGTATGAGAGCAAAACATGTATATGGATTAACAGCAACACCAACTAGAAAAGATGGATGGCATAAAATTATTTATATGCAGTGTGGAGATATACGATGTAGAGTTAATAATAAAGATTCTAAAAGTAGTAAGAAGGTTATTGTAAGAAAAACAAATTATCGATATACACCACTAGAAGAAATGGAAACAATTTTATTTTCAGAAATATTAAATGATATGAGTCATAATGAATTACGAAACAGTATTATATTACAAGATGTAAAGCAATCTGTTGCAGATGGAAGAATACCAATTGTTTTAACAGAACGATTGGAGCATCTAAATATTTTAAAACAAAAATTAGAAGAATTACAGGTACCAGTTGTTATTTATAAAGGAAATATGGGAAAGAAGAAAACCAAAGAAATGCAAGAAATTATACAAAATGCAGATAAAAATCAACAAGCTAGAATTATATTAGCTACAAGTAGCTCAATAGGTGAAGGATTTGATGATAGTCGATTAGATACTTTGTTTCTTACAATGCCTGTTTCATGGAAGGGAAGGATTATCCAATATGTAGGAAGGCTCCATAGGAGTCATAAAGATAAAGAAGAACTAATTGTCTATGATTATTTAGATAATATGAGAATATTAGAAAGAATGTATTATAAAAGGATAAAAGGATATAAAGCTTCAGGATATGAGATTGAAGAATAATTTAATAGAACAAGTAAAACCTTCTCTTAAAGTATACAAAATTAAAAAATTCCTAAAACTAGATTGTGTTATAAAAAACTTTTTAGTAAAATAAAAGAGGGGGATGATAAAAAATGAAAAAAATAGTAATAATAATTATACTAATTATTGTTCTGATACTATCAATATTAGGATATAAAGTATTCGTAAACAATAATGAAGAAATGGAATTAGTAGAAATATCATCAAAGGAAGAATTAGAAGAAATATATGACAGAGATATAGATGAAATTAGTATACCATCTAAACTATTAACATTACCATTTAGCCTTTTAGTAGAAGGAACAACAAGAAATTTTGCTAGTTCGGGAGACATAATGATAAATAGTTCAGGAATACAAACAGATGGCTTTACAGCACAGGAAAGTTCTATAGATTCTACAGCAACCACACAATCCACAAAAGAATATTCAACAACAAATATACAAGTAGAAAATGTGGATGAAGCAGATATAACAAAAACAGATGGAGATTATATATATTCTTTGTCAGAAGATAAAGTTATTATCACAGATGTAAAAGATGAAACACAAATAAAAATAGTAGCAGAAATAGACTCTAAAAACAGCAATACAATTCCATCAGACTTAATTTTATATCATGATAAATTAATCGTTATTAGTGAAGAAATAAAAACAACATCTTCATATTATTATAGCTACAATAATAGTAATACAACAATGGTATCTGTATATGACATTTCTAATAAGGAGCAACCAAAAGAAATAAAAAACTATCAATTAGAACAACCATATTATACATCTAGATGTATAGATGGAAGATTATATGTTATTTCATCAGGATACTTAAAAGAAGAGAATGATGAAATTGTAACATATTACTATGAAGATGGAAAACAAATTGATCCAGGATATAAAAGTATAAAAAGAATAAAAGGTATTGATACAACTGACCAAACTATATTGTCAATGTTAGATTTAAATAATATGAATGAATCTGTAAAAGTAAATTCATATTTAATGGATGTACAAAATGCATATGTGTCAGAAAATAATATATATCTATTAGAAGAAAAATATGAAGGTTCATATACCAGTGCTCCTAAAATATCTTCAATATTTGGATTTTATGGTATATTAGGTGCATTTGTAGATGACAATGAATATGATTATGGAACTTATACATATATATATAAATTTAATTTACTTGAAGATGGAAGTATACAATATGATAAAAAGGCGAAGGAAAAAGGACAAACCATTAATCAATTCTCTATAGATGAGTATGAGGAAAACCTAAGAGTTGCTCTATATAATAATGAGGGCTCTAGGATAGTTATATTTAATAATGAAATGGAAAAAATAGGAGAAACTGAAAAATTAGCAGAAGGAGAAAAAATGTATTCTTCTAGATTTTTGGGAAATAAAGCATATCTTGTAACATATAAAACAGTAGATCCACTATTTGTTGTAGACTTAAGCAATCCAGAAGAACCACAAGTATTAGGTGAATTAAAAATTCCAGGATATAGTACATATTTACATCCTTATGACGAAAACCATTTAATTGGAATTGGAATGCAAACAGAAGAAAAAATATATAGAGATTCATCAGGAAGAGTTACCTCAACAGCAGCTGTTATCACAGGTATGAAAATGGCATTATTTGATGTAACTGATGTTAATAATCCGATTCAAATTTCAGATACAATCATAGGAGATAGTAGGACAACATCAGCTATTTTAACAAATCACAAAGCATTATTGTTCTCGAAAGAAAAACAATTATTAGCAATACCGGTTAATAATTATACAGAAGATTTTGAAATAGAAAGCTCATCAGATGAGTATGAATCAATGGTTAAATCTTATACAAATTATAAGAAACAATATGTTTCTGAAGGATATTTTGTATATAATATTAATCTTACAGATGGATTTACATTAAAAGGAACAATTACACATGAAAAAACAAAAAGTAAGTATTCTTATTATAATGCATCAAGATTATTAAGAGGATTATATATAGATGATAATTTGTATACTGTTTCAGAGGATTATATTAAGGTAAATAGCTTAGATGATTTACAAGAAATTAGTCAATTGAAAATAAAGGAGGATCAGTAAATATGGAAGAAAATAGAAAAAAATCAGCAGCAGGAGTTAGCTCACTAGTGTTAGGAATTATATCAATTTTATCAGGATTGTTTTACTATATTAGTTTACCAGCAGGAATACTAGCCATTGTTTTAGGAGCAATTAGTACTAAGAAAGTAGGAAGCAAACTTGGAAAGTCAGGTTTAATTACAGGAATTGTTGGTGTTAGTATATGTTTATTTTTATACATAAGTATGGTTATCATTTTATGGTTAGCTAATAATTATTAGATAAAAAGTGGAAAATCATTTTATAATTGAGGATTTAGAAGGGTAGATAATAATATATAAAAACTAAAATAAAAATTTGTCGAAATTTGTATATTTTTACAAAATTCGACAGTTTTTTTATTTTATATTCAATATAATATTTTAGGGGGGATGTTTATGAAAAAATATATCCAAAAAATAGTATCAATTTTAATAATTATATTAACAATCTTATCTATAAAAATTAATGTATATTCACATTCCGGTAGAACAGATGCCAATGGAGGTCATAGAGATAATAAAAATAAGAGTGGACTAGGAAGCTATCATTATCATTGTGGAGGACATCCAGCACATTTACATCCAAATGGAGTTTGTCCATATTCATCATCTGGCAAAAGTAGTACATCTGGTTCTAGTTCAAGCTCGGGAACAAGTTCAAGTTCGAGTTCAACTTCAAGCTCTTCTTCAAATAGTAAAACAACTACATCTACACCGAGTACAATCGAGGTAACTGAAATACAAATACAAGAAAAAATAGAAGATATGGAAATAGGTGAAAATGAAAAATTAACAGCTACTATAACACCTAACAATGCAACAGATAAAAATATTACATGGCAATCAAGTGATGAGAGTATTGCAACAGTTGACTCAACGGGAGAAGTGAACGCTAGAAATGCTGGTGTTGTAAGTATAACAGCAACTACATCTAATGGAAAATCAAGTATGATAACAATTAATGTGAAGGAACCAGTAAAAATAGAAAGTGATTATACAACAAATACTTTGATAGGAAAAACAAATACAGAAATAGAAAATACTGTAAATAGTGATACCAACAATGAAGAAGGAAGTGCTTTAGGAGGAATTATAACATTAGGACTTCTAGGTGGAGGAGGCTATTGGGGATATAAGAAATATAAAAGTAAAAAAGAAAATGCATAATATAAGAAAATAGAAAAGAATTCTAGTGATTCTTTTCTATTTTCAGTTTCATAGGCGTAAATCTTATTCCATCCACAACCTGTTCAGAAGAAACATCAAAAAATCCAAATTTATGATATACCTCCACAGCATAAGGAGAAGAATTAACAGTAATCGCTTTTAAACAAGGATCTTTTTCTTTACATATTTTTAAAATAGCATTAAATAACTTTTTAGCAATACCCTGTCTATGATATTGTTTATCCACAAATAGTAAAGAAATGTGAATAAAATCTTTAACAGCAATTATACCTACAAGAATATTATCAACAAAACATCCATAAAAATATAAAGAACCATTTGTATATTGCTCTGACATATTATCCATATCAATAAATGCATAAAATGAAGCAACTCCTTCTTCAGAATAATAAGGCGCTTCAAATTCATCAAAAACTTTACGTACTAAGTCTAAAGTCTCTGGTAATTCTTCTTGTTTGATTTCTCTATACTCCAACTGAAAAGTTTTCTCCATCAAGTACATATTTTCTTCATTTAATACTTTTCGATTATCTTTATATCGGTATCCTAACTTATAATAAAACTCATGAGCAGTAATAGAAGCCGGAATAATTAGCTTTTTAAAATTAGAATGAATAGCATAATTTTCAATTGTTTTAATCAAAAGACGGCCAATACCTTCACCATGATTTTCAGGTTTTACAAAAACGGTTAAAACATAATATTCATCTGGATTGTACCAAGAAACATCTATCCCAGCAGTGCCAACAACCTCATTATCTTTTATAGCAACAAATACTTTTTTTCTGTTTTTTAAGGTATTTTTTAATTTTTCTACTGTGAAGTCCTTTGCCATTTCTTGTACTTTTTCCACACCATAATCTTTTGCATTTACTTCTAATAAATTTCTAATGACAATTGTTGAAATTTGTTCAACATATGTTTCGTTATATTCTTTGATTTCAATCATGTAATCAACTCCTACAAGTTATTTCTTAGCAATAATACTATATAAAACACGTTTTAATTCTATACCTTTTTGAGTTTTATGTGCAGATACATATGTATCAAATAAATCTTTTTCAATTGATAAATTATGTGTGTTATTAGCGTTTTCTATCTCAGAAAAATCATCTAAAATGGGTGTTTTTAAAAGTAATGCTAATAAATCTGCTTCTGTTTCATAATATTCATATTGTATAATTTCTTGCATTTTTATTTCTTGAAAGCCAGCTTTTTTAATATTCTCATAATCAATTTGACTAATGGATATTTCATCATGAAATGCTTGTCCTCTTTGAAATAAAGTTTTTAATTCCCAGCAATCTTGTTTATCAACACCTTCAACAATTAGATAGCCACCATTGCTTAGTGTGTCATATATTTTTTTAGCATCAATCATCGTATGTCTTGCAGATACAAGATCAAATAAATTTTTTGGAAACATCATGTTTAAATTATCCATACAAATAAACTTGATTTTTTTGTCAGGAAATTGTTTTTTATTCTCATTGGCTGTTTTAATCATTTCTTTAGAAAAATCAGTAGCAATAATCATACCAACATCAGGAAGAAAAGATAGTGCTTTTTCTCCTCCACCAGTACCCAAATCTAAAAGTAAAGAGGAGCTAGTAGAATGTCTTTTGATTTCATCATAAAAATTCCAATTAGATTCTTGATAAGTTGTATATTTAATATCAGAAAAATCCCAGTTTCCAATATCTTCATATCGTTTCAATTCGTTTTCTTGCATTCATATTACCTCTTTTTCACCTAAATCTTCAGAGAATCTTAGTAAATACCCATCTGGGTCTTGTACTAAAAATTCTTTATTTCCAAGCAATTTATCATCTTGTCTATACCAATTTTCTTCAATATCAAAGGCAATTGGATAGTTTTGTTCTTTTAATTTGGAATAAATCTTATCAACAGAATCTACTTCTAATTGAAAATTGATACCATTTCCAAAAGGATAGGTAAGAGGCGCTAAGTTCCATTTGTCATTATCAGATAATTCTTGCAACATAAACTGTATATCTCCCATAGAAAGAAATACAAATCTATTTTCAGGTCTTTCATATTCCACTTTGAATCCTAAAGTTGTATAAAAGATAAGACTATTTTCCAAATTACTTACAGAAAGCTCAGGAATATTTTTGTTAAACACAAAGTCATTATCATTTCGGATAATTTCACTTTCAAAAAAGCGCTCCTGAAATTCTGTTAATGCTCTAATTTCTCTATTTGAGTAATTTCTACCTTCTGGAACAACAATTAATTTATCATCATTATCATTTGTTCTGTGAATAATGGCAATACACTTTCCTTTAAAAGTTTCCAAAGGTTCAAATATTCCTAATATATAGCAATCTAATTCTTCATTATCTCCACTTATGGTATTTGGAACATATCCATAATTCACAGGATATATATGATTTGGATATTTTTCAGAATGTTTACTGCCTAATGGCTTATCAATTATGACATCAACAATTTTATCTAAAAACTCCCTACTATTTGTCATTTTAAAAATCCTTTCTTTATTAAAATATAATGTAAGATATTTGTAATCAAAGTATATTATGAAATTTTATAAAATTCAATAAGTTTCTAAATATTTACATTCCATTTTATCCGTGATAAAATAGGCACATAAAGAAAGAGAAGAGGGATAAAATGAAAATATTAATGGGAACAAAAAATCAAGGAAAAATAGAAGGCGTAAAAAGAGCATTTGAAAGATATTTTGATAATGTGGAGATAGAAGGAATACCAGTTGATTCAGAGGTGGGAGCACAGCCAATTAATAAAGAGATTGTGATAGGTGCGAAAAACAGAGTAAAAAACTTAAAAGAATATGCGAAGAAAAATAACATAGAGGCAGACTATTATGTAGCAAGTGAAGCAGGAATTACAGATTTATTAGACGAATGGATAGATATTAATACAGTTGTGATTGAAAATAAAGAAGGAAAACAAAGTGTAGGAACCAGTCAAGGATTTCCAATTGATGCAACATATATAGATGAAATAACTAGTACAGAGCTTGGAAAAGTCATGGATAGAATCTTTAAAAGTTATGGATTAAATACAGGAAAAGGTGGTATTAGTATTTTAACACATGATGAGATATCTAGAATTGATTTAACAGAAAATGCCTGTATCATGGCATTAATTAGATATATTAATCCAGGAATATGGGAATAAATTTTGCATGAGATATTTAGAAAAATAGAGATAAAGGAAGGAGAATTTTAATGGAAAGAGAAGTAAAGCCAGGACAAGTGTACAGGCATTTTAAAAGAACTGTTCATAAAATTATTTGTATAGCAAAACATTCTGAGACGAAAGAGGATTTAGTGATTTATACTCATGAAGATGATAATGAAATATGGGCTAGACCATTGGATATGTTTTTATCAGAGGTCAATCATGAAAAATATCCAGAAGTAAAACAAACTTATCGATTTGAATTAATAGAAGAAAATTAAAGGAGAAATGGTTATGAAAATATTAGTGATTTGTAGTAAAACATTTTATGATAGAATTGAACCTATTAAACAAAAATTAGAAGAGATGGGGCATAGTATAGAATTACCAAACTGTTATGATAATCCAAGTGCTGAAAAGGAAGCGTGGGAGTTAGGAGATAAAGCACATGCTGAATTTAAGAAAAGAATGCTTCTTCGAAGTGAAGCCACCATTTCAAACATGGATGCTGTATTAACTTTAAATTTTGATAAAAATGGAAAACCAAATTATATCGGTGGAGCAACTTTTTTAGAGCTATATGTAGCCTTTATGAAGGGTAAAAAAATCTATATGTATAATCCTATTCCAGAGGGAATGTTATATGATGAGATATCAGGATTTTCACCAATTATTATAAATGGTAATTTAGACTTAGTGAAATAGGAGGCAGTATGAACATACTAGAAATATATAACAAATATCATTTACCAGAAAATCTACAAATGCACATGTTAAGAGTAGCAGCATGTGCCAATCTCATTCTGGATAATTGGAAGGGAAAACCAATAGATAGAAAAGCGATTACAAGAGTTTCTTTATTACATGATATGGGAAATATGGTAAAAATACCAGAAGAGGAGATTCAAGATCAGGAATTTAGAAAAATAAGAAGAAAATATTATGAAATATATGGAACAAATGACCATGAAATCAATATGTTAATTGGAAAAGAAGAAGGACTAACAGATAAAGAATTAGAAATCTTAGACGGAAAACGTTCCAGAAAAAATGAACAAACAGCAAAATCAGATAATTATGAAATCAAAATATGTGCCTATTGTGACCAAAGAGTTGCACCAGATGGTGTGGTTAGTTTAAAAGAAAGATTAGAAAATGCAAAGAAACGATATAAAGATAGACCACTATCAGTGTGGTCTAATGAAGAAAAAGCAAATCAATTAATCAAATGGGCATTACAAATTGAAGAGCAAATTATGAAATATTGCAAACGAACCCCAGAAGATATTAATAATCAGTCTATACAAGCATATATAGATAGATTAAAAGAATATGAAATATAGGAGTAATAAACATGGAAGAACTAATAGATGTTTTAAATGAAGATGGGACAAAAACAGGAAAAGTGGTAACAAGAAAAGAAGTACATGAAAAAGGTTTATGGCATAGAATTGTTGTCATTGCAATCATTGATAAAGAAGGGCATTTATTAATGCAACAAAGGTCTAAATATGTAAAAACAAATCCAGAAAAATGGGATATTTCAGCGGCAGGACATGTATCAGCAGGACAGACCTCTAGGGAAGCAGCTATAAGGGAGATAAAAGAAGAAGTAGGATTAGAAATAAAACAGGAGGAATTAACATATATAACTACATACAGTGAACCTACAAGAAAACAAGGAGATATTATTGATAATCAATTCTTTGATTTTTATATTGTCATAAAACCTAAAATTGAAATGGAAAGCATACACATACAAGAAAGTGAAGTCGAAAATGTAAAATTATGTGATTTAGAAGAAGTGAAAGAGAAATTGGAAAAGAATATAGTAGTAAAAAGAGATATTGTATATAAAGAAATATTACAATATTTAAAATAGAATAGGAGAGTATGTTGAAATGGAAGAAATTAATAAAAATTTAGAGGAATATATTGAAAAAAATGTGTTACCACAATATGATGCTAATAATGTAGGTGGTCATGGAAAAGAACATATAGAAACGGTTATTCATAGAAGTTTTGAAATTGTAAATGAATTTCATTTAGAGGTTAATAAAGATATGGTATATACGATTGCAGCTTTTCATGATATTGGATATAGGGAGAACCCAGACCAACATGAAGAAGTATCAAGTGAAAAATTTAAACAAGATAAAGAAATGGAAAAATTCTTTAATGTAGAAGAAAGAAAAATCATTGCAGAGGCGATTGTTGACCACAGAGCAAGCCTAGAATATGAGGCAAGAAGTATTTATGGGAAAATTGTTTCTTCAGCAGATAGAGAAACATCAGTAGAAAATATGCTTACAAGGTCTATATTATACCAAGCAGACAAACATAAAGCAGAAAATCCAAGCTTAGAACAAGTAATAGAATATTCATATAAAAAATTATCAAGTAAATATGGAAAAGGTGGATATGCTAAAATGTATTATCCAGATGAAAAATATAAAAATTATTTAAATAAAATGCAAGAACTATTAGAAAATAAAGAAAAATTTATAGAAGCAGAAATGGATCTAGCAAAGAAATTAGGAAAGGTATAAAGAATGATTGATTTTATAAAAGCCAAAAATGCATTTAGTGAATATTTGAAGCAATATGATGTATCAGATGGAAGTATCAAAATGAAAATAAAGCATACATATGAAGTAATTTACAAAAGTGAATATATTGCTAGAGCATTGAGTTTGGAAAAAGAGGATATTGAACTTGCAAAATTAATAGCTTTATTACATGATATTGGAAGATTTGAACAAATAAAAGAAACAAAAGATTTTTCTGATAATAAAAGTTTTGACCATGCAGATTATGGTGCATATATCTTATTTAATAAAGGATTCATCAGAAATTTTATAGAAGATCATCGATATGATGAGATTATAAAAACAGCGATTATCAATCATAATAAATATCAGATACAAAGTGGACTAAATGACAAAGTATTATTACATTGTAAAATCATAAGAGATGCTGATAAATTAGATAATTTTAGAGTAAAAGAATTGGAAAGATTTGAAGATATGTTTCCAGGACATTATCATCCTGAAACCATCCATAATGAAGAAATATCAGATAAGGTTTATGAAGATTTTAAAAATCATAAATGTATAAAAATAGAGGATAGAAAAACATGTATAGATTGTATGATATGTGTTTTAGCATTTATTTTTGATTTTAATTTTGATATTTCATTAAAAT
>CALXKD010000038.1 GCA_944388795.1 uncultured Clostridia bacterium | reverse complement strand
TTCTTAGAGTATTTAAATCTAAGTAAAAAAAGAAGATATAAAATACGATAATATATTGACTTAATTCTATAAAACGGATAGAATAAAGAAAATAAAAAGTCAAAGAAAAACTGTTTTTGTAAATAGTAAGAACATTGAAAAATAAATATTATTATTCGAATAAAAGGTAAGAAAATGTAAATACTATTTACAAATATAGAGATGTAAGCATTAAAAAGATAAAAGTATATTGGAAAAGACTCTAAGAACAAAAGACATATATAAAACCAAAGAAATATATATAAATAAATGAAAAAACAAAAGAGAGGAGATTTTTAAAAAATGAGAAAACTAGAAAAGCAAAGGAAACAAAAGAATAATGGTATTACTTTAATAGCCCTTGTTATTACAATTATCGTACTAATTATTTTAGCAGGAGTATCTATATCTACACTAGTGGGAGATAATGGAATTATCACACAAGCACAAAATGCAAAAATAGAAACGGAAAAGGCAGAGGTGAAAGAAAAAACACAAATAGATATAATGGAAAAGCAATCAGAAACACAGGGGGATATTACAAAAAAGGATTTTATAGAGATATTAAATCAATATTTTGATAATGTACCAACAGAAGAAAATCTACCAGAAGATTTATCAACAGTAATATTACCTACAAAAGAAGAATATGGCGGACATGAGATAAATATAGGAGAGATATGGAATGGAACATTTGTAAAAACAGTAGAGGAATTAGAAGTAGGAGATTATATTCAATATAACAGTGGAACAAATGGTACAATTTTATGTAGAGTGTTATATCCAGGAGATTCAGAATATGGAGTACAAATCATATCAGATAAAAATGTAAAGAAAGTGACAATGGGAGGAAGTTCATTTGAAGAGGGGAAAACAAGTTATAATAGTACTATAGAAAATTTAAACAATGAAGCAGAAAAATATGTTAATTCAGTATATGCTACAGATGCAAGATGCGTAGGAAGTGTTCCAACAGTAGAAAATGGGCTATTTGTAAATAAAGACTCAGAAACAGCAGGTCCAGTAACGATGCAATTTCCATATAAGGGAAGCACAAGTATAGATTGTAAAAGTACAGATAGCAATTATATGATAGATCAAGCACAAATGCAAAGTTTTGATCTTTGGACAACAGGAGAGAGTTATTGGTTAACGTCTCGTGACGTGGCTTCTACTGAATCTGACTGTAGTTTTTGTATGCGTCTAGTAAATAACGACGGTGTTATATATGATGATGGTATGTGCTCTGTGGAAAAAAATGGTAATGCAAAAGGATATTGGAGTGAACGAGGACTTCGTCCTTGTATTTTGCTAAAATCTAATATTAAAGTAACTGGTGGAGATGGAAGTGAAGATACACCATATACAATAAATTGATTTAAGAAATACAATATAAAAGAATGTTTAGACGGATTTATTATAAAATATGATTTGCAGTAATATGAAACAAGGAAAATAAAAAACTGCCTAAAATGTATTAAATGAATATAATAAAAAAATATAAACCTCATGTATAATATGATTATATAACTTAATGGTTATAAATATATTATGCATGAGTTTTTTTAGATATTATATTAAAATAGGAATATACATAGCAGTAAAAAAGAGAAAAATGTTTTATTGCTTTTACTATTTCTATATGGTAAAATTCATATAAAAAATTAGAATGAATATATAAGAGACTAATATTAGAAACAGGATATAGAAAAAATATAATAATATGAAATCAATCTTCATGAAAGAGAGGAATGGAATTAAAATGGTACAAAAAAATGGAATTAGAACAAGAGTGGCAGGAATTGTTCCCATGAATGGTGGATTTGTATTGATGCATAGAAAAAATGTCATAAGAAATAAAGATTATCAGGAATATTATACTTTTCCAGGAGGACACTTAGAAGAGGGAGAAACATTAGAAGAAGGTGTGATAAGAGAAATTAAAGAAGAATTTGGTATACATGTAAAAGTAGTGAGAAAATTGTATGAATTAGAAAATAGTAGAGTTAATATGAAAGAATACTTTTTTCTATGCAAATATGTAGATGGAGAATTTGGAACAGGAGAAGGAGAAGAGTTTTCAAATAATCCAGCATATAAAGATTCTGGAGAATACATTCCAGAAATTGTAAGAAGAGAAGAAATATCCGACTTAGTTTTGTTACCATTAGAAATAAAGGAAAAATTTGTACAAGATTTACAAGAAGGAAATTTATAGAAAAATATGTTCGAAAAAATTTAAAAAAATCAAAACTTATGTTTGACATTTTTTTGTTTGTATGATATGATGGGACAAAATAGGAGAATGGAGTGAAGAAAATGCCAAAAAAGAAACCAGAATTAAATAGAAGAGAGAAATCAATTTTACATTTTATTGAAAAACAAATTATGACACAAGGATATCCACCATCAGTAAGAGAAATTGGAAAAGCTGTTGGATTAAACTCAACAGCAACAGTACATGGCTATTTAGCAAAACTAGAAGAAAAAGGATATATTAAGAAAAAAGACAAAAAAGGAAGAACTTTAAGATTATTAAAAGGTGCTTCTGGTGAATCTAAAGTAACATCAAGTAAAGATTTCTATACACAAAAAGAATTAGTTGAAGTTCCTATTATAGGAAAAATAACAGCAGGGGAACCAATATTAGCTGTAGAAAATATTACAGATACATTTCCAATTCCAATTGACTTTGTTGGAAATTCAGAAAGTTTTATGCTAACCGTTAGAGGAGAAAGTATGATTGAAGCAGGAATATTAGATGGAGACTATATTCTTGTTAAAAGACAAAATACAGCAAATAACGGAGAGATTGTTGTTGCTTTGATTGGAGATGAAGCAACAGTTAAAACATTTTATAAAGAAACAGATCATATTCGTTTACAACCAGAAAATTCTACAATGGATCCAATTATTGTACCAGATTGTGAGATATTGGGAAAAGTTGCAGGTGTATTTAGAAAAATGTAAATAAAATTCACAAAAATTTCACAATATAGATATTGACTAATGACACTGTGTCACATATAATAAATAGTACAGTGTCATTTAATTTTGTCTAAAAATGGTTTATAGATACATCCTAAAAATCTAAATAAAGGAAAGAAGGAGAGAAATATGCTAAAAGTATTAAAAAACTTAAAAAAGTCACTAGGAGCAGTTATTGTCATCGTCATATTGCTTTGTATACAAGCTGCAACAGATTTAGCATTACCAGATTATACTTCAAAAATTGTTAATGAAGGTATACAAGCTGGTGGAATTACAAGTCCTATACCAGAAATTATCTCTAAAGAAGATATGGACAATATGTTGATTTTCACAGATAAAGATGATGAGATATTAGAGAATTATACACTGATTGGTGAAACACAAAATAAGCAAGAGGAAAAAGTTATTAAACAATATTACGGAAATGATTATGAAGTTCAAGAAGATACTATTTATGTGTTAAAAGATTTAAATGAAGAACAAGAAGAAACTTTATCAGGAATTATCATAGATCCATTAATGGAAATGACGACTGTTACAAATGAAGAAACAGCAAATCAAATAAAAGAACAATTATTACAAAAAGTTCCTGAAACACAAAGAGAGTATATCCAAAATATGTCTTTAATGGAAATTATTGAAACAATGCCAGAAGAGCAAAGAAATCAAGTTCTACAAGAATTTACAAAACAAATTACAGACATGAGTGATTCTATAAAGGAACAAGCAGCTATTTCATCAGTAAAACAAATCTATGTAAATGCTGGAATTAATACAGATGATATTCAAAATCGTTATATTTTCCAAACAGGATTACAAATGCTAGGAATTGCATTAATTACAATGGTATGTGCAGTATCTATTATGTTGTTATCATCAAGAGTAGCTGCAAAATTAGGAAAAACATTAAGAGAAAAAGTATTTAAAAAAGTGATTACATTTTCAAATGCAGAATTAAATCAATTTTCAACAGCATCTTTAATTACACGTAGCACAAATGATGTGCAACAAATACAACAATTAATTACAATATTATTCAGAGTTGTTGTTTATGCACCAATTATTGGTATTGGTGGATTTGTAAAAGTACTTACTAGTACAGATAATTCTATGGCATGGATTATCGGAATTGCCATTATTGCTATTCTATTTATCGTAGCAACCTTATTTGCTATTGCAATGCCTAGATTTAGAAAATTACAAGATTTAATAGACAAATTAAATGAAGTTTCAAGAGAAATCCTTACAGGATTACCGGTTATTAGAGCTTTTAATAAAGAGAAAAAAGAAGAAGCAAGATTTGATGTAGCAAATAAAGATTTAATGAAAACAAACTTATTTGTTAATAAAGCTATGTCTATGATGATGCCTTTATTAATGTTCATTATGAACTCAATTATGATATTAATTGTTTGGGTAGGTGGTCATAATGTAGATCAAGGCGTTATGCAGGTTGGAGATATGATGGCATTTATCCAATATACAATGCAAATTGTTATGGCATTTTTAATGATCTCTATGATTTCTATTATGCTTCCTAGAGCAGCTGTTTCTGCAAGAAGAATTAATGAGGTTATAGAGGCAGAACCAAGTATTAAAGATAAAAAAGAAACAAAGAAATTTGATCCAAATAAAAAGGGATTAGTAGAATTTAAAAATGTTTCATTTAGATATCCAGATGCAGACACAGAAATCTTAGAGGATATTAACTTTACAGCAGAACCAGGAAAAACAACAGCCATTATAGGAAGTACTGGAAGTGGTAAATCAACGGTTGTAAACTTAATACCAAGATTTTATGATGTGACAGGTGGAGAATTATGCATAGATGGTGTTAATGTAAAAGATGTATCACAAAAAGACTTAAGAGACATTATTGGATTTGTACCACAAAAAGGTGTGTTATTCTCAGGAACCATTGAATCAAATATTAAATATTCTGATGAAACCATGTCAGATGAAAGAATGATAGAAGCAGCAGAAATTGCCCAAGCAACAGAATTTATTGAGGAGAAAGAAAACAAATACCAAGACCCAATCGCACAGGGCGGAGGAAATGTATCTGGTGGTCAAAAACAAAGATTATCTATCGCAAGAGCGATTGCAAAAGATCCAGAAATTTTTGTATTTGATGATAGTTTCTCAGCTTTAGACTTTAAGACAGACAGTAGCTTAAGAGAAGCACTGTCTACAAGAACAAAAAATAAAACAGTGATAATTGTTGCCCAAAGAATTAGTACCATTTTAAATGCAGATAAGATTATTGTTTTAGAAGAAGGTAAGATGGTAGGAATGGGTACACATGAAGAATTAATGAAAAATAATGAAACCTATAGGCAAATTGCCTTATCACAATTGTCTGAAGAAGAATTAGGCGAGAAAGGAGGTAAGTAATATGCCAGGACCAATGGGAGGACTTAGAGGAGGTCAAACAACAGAAAGAGCAAAAGATTTTAAGAAAACTACAAAAAAATTGATACGTTCCTATTTAGTGAAATATAAAATACCAATTATGATTGTTATGATATTTGCAATTGGTAGTACCATATTTACCATTGTAGGACCTAAAATATTAGGAAATGCCACAACAGAAATCTTTAATGGATTGGTTAGTAAATTAAGTGGTGGAACAGGTATTGACTTTGGAAAAGTTGGTCAAATTGCTTTAACACTATTAGGATTATATGTTATCAGCGCGTTGTTCTCTTTTGTACAAAGATTTTTGATGACAAATGTGGCTCAAAAAATTACCTATAAATTAAGAAATGATGTAGCAATCAAAATTAATAAATTACCAATGAAGTATTTTGATAAAAAGACAAATGGAGAAGTTTTGTCAATTATTACAAACGATATTGATACATTAAGTATGAACTTAAACCAAAGTATTACAGAAATTATCACATCTGTATGCACCATTATTGGTATTTTAGTGATGATGTTTTCAATCAGTTGGCAAATGACATTGATTTCATTAGTTATCTTGCCAGTTGCAGGAATATTAGTAACCTTTATTGTAAAAAAATCACAAAAATATTTTACAAGACAACAAGACTACTTAGGACATGTAAATGGTCAAGTAGAAGAAATATATGGTGGATTAAATATTGTAAAAGTATTTAATGCAGAAGAAAAAGTAACAAAAGATTTTGAAAAGGCCAATGAAGAATTATATCATTCTGGATGGAAATCACAATTCTTGTCAGGTTTAATGCACCCTGTTATGAACTTTATATCAAACGTAGGATATGTAGCAGTGGCAGTAGCTGGTGGATATTTAGCAATTAATGGAACCATTACAGTTGGTAATATTCAAAGTTTTATACAATACAATAAACAATTTACACAACCAATTAATCAATTGGCACAAATTTCTAACATGTTACAAGCCATGATGGCAGCTGCAGAAAGAATCTTTGAATTCTTAGAGGAGCCAGAAGAGGAAATAACAGCTAAGGGAAATATTGATACTTCTAAATTAAAAGGAAATGTAGAATTTAAACATGTTAAATTTGGATATGACCCAGATAGAACAATTATAAAAGATTTTAATGCTAGTGTACATGAGGGACAAAAAATAGCAATTGTTGGACCAACAGGAGCTGGAAAAACCACAATGGTAAAACTATTAATGAGATTTTATGATGTCACAGATGGAGAAATTGATGTGGATGGTCATAATGTAAAAGACTTTGATAGAGGCGAGCTTCGTAAAATGTTTGGTATGGTTTTACAAGACACCTGGTTATTTGGAGGAACAGTAAAGGAAAATATCAAATATAGTAAAGAAGATGCAACAGATACAGAAGTGGTAGAAGCAGCAAAAGCAGCACATGTTCATCATTTTATAAAAACATTACCAAATGGGTATAATTCATTAATTAATGAAGAGTCAACCAATATATCAGCAGGTCAAAAGCAATTACTTACGATTGCCAGAGTTATATTGGCAGATCCTAAGATATTAATATTAGATGAGGCAACAAGCTCAATAGATACAAGAACAGAAATACAAATACAATCAGCTATGGATAATCTAATGAAGGGAAGAACAAGCTTTATTATTGCCCATAGGTTATCAACTATAAAAAATGCAGATTTAATTTTAGTAATGAATCATGGAGATATTGTAGAGCAAGGTACACATGAAGAATTACTTGCAAAAAATGGATTTTATGCTGATTTATATAATTCTCAATTCGAAGAAGTAGAAGAATAAAAAAATGCTAGACATTGTCTGGCGTTTTTTCTTTATTTGGACTTTTCTTTTTGGACATATTAATAAAAGATAATAAAAAGATTAAGATAATAGATAATATGAGAAAATAAATGAATAAAAGGCATCGAAAGATGCCTTTCAAAATTTAATTAATTTAAATATGGTGAATAATGCCATATTTAGTATAGTTAATTTCTTCTTTTTCCAAAAATAGAAAGAATTCTTAAGAAGATATTGATAAAGTCAAGATATAATTGCATTGCACAATAAATATATATTTTTTCTTGATCAATGTTAGGCTCTAGTTGTAAAGCTTTTATTTTATTAATATCATAAATGGTAACTCCAAAAAATACGGCTAAGATGAACCAATCTAATATTAAATCAAATAAAGAACTATCAAAGAAAAATAGATTTACTATGCTAAGAACTAAACCAATAATTAAAAATACACTTAAATATGTATGCCAACTACTTAAATCTTTGTTGGTTTTGTATCCAATCAAACTTAAAACACCAAAAATCAAAGCGGAAGCGATAAATAAAGTAATGATTGAGTTTAATTCAAAAACAGCAAAAATAACAGACAGTGTAATACCATTTAATGCAGCATATACAAAATACAGGATACCGACAACAATTGGTGGTAATTTTCTAAATAAAAAGCTAAATAATAAAACAGCAACTAATTCTATGATTAGTAATCCTGTGAAAGAATCCTCTAGTAAAATAGTGAAAAATAGTCCTGAAGAATATGTATACCAAGCAATTAATGCTGAGCCTAATAAACCTAAAAACATCCAGAAAAATGTTTTTCCAAAAAGTTTATTTTCAGTAGGCATATTTTGAACTTCATTTTCTTCCATATCAAAACCCCTTTCAATATTATATAAAATTAGTATACAAATAAAAGAAAAAATATGCAATATATAAATTTAAATTCTTAAAATATCATAATTTTTATTGAATTTTTAGTTAGAATATGTCATAGTAGAATAAGAAAATGTCTCAAAAAGAAACGTCCCCAATTGGACAAAAGGAGAAATGTATATGAAGCAAAACATAAAAGAGGAATTAAAAGGATTAGCGGATAAAAAATATAAAGAATTTCATAAAGGACTATGCCCTGGAACGGAAAATATATTAGGGGTTAGAGTTCCTATTCTTAGAAATTATGCAAAAAAATTGGCAAAGGAATATGAAATAAAAGCGTTGTTAGAAAATATTGATAATGAATATTATGAAGAAATCATGTTACAGGGAATGCTAATTGGATTAGAAAAAGATAAAGATATACAAAACATATTGAAAGATATAGAAATATTTGTTCCTAAAATTGATAATTGGGGAGTTTGTGATGTGTTTTGTGCGGGATTAAAAATCACCAAAAAGCATTTGCAGGAAATGTGGAATTTTTTACAAAAATATGTAACATCAGATAAAGAATTTGAAATTCGATTTGGTGTGGTGATGATACTAGATTATTATATAACAGAGGAATATTTAGAGAGAATCTTTGCAATATTTGATAGTATAAAAAGTAATCAATATTATGTACAAATGGCAGTAGCATGGGCAATATCTATATGTTTAATTAAATTTTACGATAAAACGATTAACTATTTAAAAACAAGTCATATAGATAAATTTACATATAATAAGGCCCTACAAAAAGCGATTGAATCTTATAGAATAACAGATGAACAAAAATCGTTTCTGAGAAAAATGAAAAAAATCTAAAATTATATTTGATTAATATTATTTTTATGTTATAGTAATAAAGGTAAAATAAAAGTGGATACAAAGGAGAGAAATATGGGAAGAGGAAGAAGAGAATTAGGAAAAGAACCAAAAGTAAAAAATATGAAAAATCCAAAAAGAATGTCAGCAGAAGCGGTAGAAAAAAAGAAAAAAGTAATTATTCGAACAGGGATTGTTATATTAGCATTAATTGTGTTGTTTATTATAGCAATGATTGCAAATAATTATATTATATTAGATAATAATAAAACAACGAATTTGGTAATTAATAATAATAATGTAACATCAGATTTAAGAAATGAAATTATACAAGAAGATGGTATCATTTATTTATCAGAAGATGATATAGCAAATTTCTTTGATAAACATATTTATCTAGAAGAAGAAAATAATAAAATTATAACAACATATAACAAAAAAATAGCAGAGGTTAGTTTAGAGGAAAATGTTATCAATATTAATGGGGCAGATAAAACAACATCTGCACATGCCATAGAAAGAAATGGGGTTATTTATATACCAATTTCAGAAATGACAGAAGTGTATGATATAGAAATTGGAAATATAGAAGAAACAAAAGTCATTACAATGGATTCTTTAGATGAAGAGCAAAAGAAAGCAGTCGTAACATCTAATTTAGCTGTAAAATCTTCTACTAGATTCATTGCTAAAACGGTGGATAGAATAGAAAAAGGAGATAGTGTAGTTGTTATTTCTTCTGATGGAAAATATTCTAGAATTAGAACAGAAAATGGAAAAATTGGATATATAAAGACGAATAAATTAGCTAATGAATATACGGTTAGAGAAGATATGGCAGAACAAAAACAAATTGAAGGAAAAGTCAACATGACATGGGATTACTATTCAGAAGTTGGTAGTGCACCTGACAGAACAGGAACAACAATTGAGGGGGTAAATGTTGTATCTCCATCCTTCTTTTATATAGATGAAAATGGAGCATTTAGAGAAAATGTAGGAGAGAGTGGACAAGCATATATTGAGTGGGCACATGGTAATGGATATAAAGTATGGCCAATGGTTTCTAATGCACCAGCAGCTAATGAGAGTTTAGAAATTACATCAGAGATTATGAATAGTTATGAAAATAGAAAAAAATTAATAGAGGAAATCGTGGATGCATGTGTTGCATATGATTTAGATGGAATTAATATAGATTTTGAAAACATGAAACAAGAAGATATTGATTTATATTCAAGATTTATTATAGAATTAACACCAAGATTAAATGAAATTGGAATGGTGGTTTCTGTTGATGTAACAGCACCAGATGGCGGAGAAACTTGGTCAATGTGTTTTGATAGAAATGTGATTGGAGATGTAGCAGATTATATTATATTTATGGCATATGATCAAAACGGTATTTCTAGTACAACAGCAGGAACAACAGCAGGATACAATTGGATTGAACTAAACTTAGTAAAATTTTTGCAAACAGAAGAAATAGATTCAGATAAACTAATATTAGGAATTCCATTCTATACCAGAATTTGGACAGTGGATGCTAATGGAGACGTAGTAAGAAATCCAACGGTTAATATGGAAGATATTGAGGATGTTATACCTGATGGTGTTCAAAAAACATGGGATGATGAATTAAAACAATACTATGTAGAATATCAAGATGGAGAGTATACAAGAAAAATGTGGATAGAAGATGTGGAATCTTTAAAAGCAAAAGTTTCATTAGTAAATGAAAATAACTTGGCAGGAGTTGCTTCTTGGCAATATGGAATGGAAACAGAAGATGTATGGCCAATGCTAGAAGAAGAATTAAAAAATGAATAAAAATAGAAAGACTTCTTAATTGAAGTCTTTTTTTGGAATAAGAAAGAAAAAATAATAAGGAAATAACCTGTAAAAGCCTTGACAACAGTAATTTCAATGTTATAATACTAATAGAAAGTGACAGTTGGAGGGATTTTCACGAATGCAAAAAGACAATATATATTTTTCAATAGATAAGTTTGAAAAAATGACAGATGAACAAATCATAGAAGAAGTACAAAAGGGCGATAAACAAGCACTATCTTTTTTAATGAATAAATATAAAGAATTAGTGAATATAAAAGTTAGTAAATACTTTATGGTTGGAGCAGAAAAAGAAGATATTGCACAAGAAGGATTAATTGGACTATTTAAAGCAATTAAAACATTTAATAAAGAAAAGAATAATAGTTTTAAATCATTTGCAAATATGTGTATTGAAAGACAATTAATAACGGCAATTAAATCATCCACAAGACAAAAGCATTTACCATTAAATTCATACTTATCATTAAATGCATCTGCTTATGATAATGAAGAGGAAAATGGAATTGAATTAATTAATACATTAGATAATAAAATGGTGGAAGATCCTTTAGAAACAGTGATGAAAAAAGAATATTATGAACAGATTGAAAGCTCAATAGAAAAATCATTAAGTTCTTTTGAAAAACAAGTTTTAGATGGATATGTAAAAGGATATAGTTACGTAACTATCGCAAAACAATTAGATTCACCTGTTAAGTCAGTAGATAATGCAATACAAAGGATTCGAAAAAAAGCAATAAAAAATTTATTAGATGAAATATAATTAAAAGCAGTTCAGGATGAACTGCTTTTTGGGGCTTCTAACGGGAATTGAACCCGTGACCTCAGCCTTACCAAGGCTGCACTCTACCAACTGAGCTATAGAAGCAAATTATTTGAACAGTACACATTATACAATATAAAAAAACAAAAGTAAATATTTCTATTGACTTTTTTTAAAAAAAGTAATACAATAATTAACATAAGGAAAAGACAGGTAAGAGAAAAAGTAAAATAAAGGTTATCTAAAGAGAGGATTGGTCGGCGGCTGAAAGCCAATCTAGAAAAACATATTTGAAAAACTAACTCTTCAAGTTTTTGGTGAACAAGCCAAACGTGTAAGATACGTTATCATCTTTAATTAAGTGAAAAATAGGATGGAACCGTGTGAATTTTAGCACTCCTATGGATATTTTAGAATGTCCATAGGAGTTTTTTGAATGTAAAAGTTAATTTTTCCTATTCAACCAAAAACAACATAAAACAATAAACTAAAAAATCAAAAAAATCTATTGGACAAAATAAAGGAGGTTTTATTATGTTAAAAGTTACATTAAAGGACAATTCAGAAATTGAGGTGGAAAAAGGAACTAGTATTTTAGAAGTGGCAAAAAAAATTAGTGAAGGGTTAGCGAGAAATGCAACTTGTGGAGAAGTAGATGGAGAAGTAAAAGATTTAAGATATGAATTACAAGAAGATTGCAATTTGGTAATTCATACATTCCAAGAAGAGGATCTAGAAGGAAAAAAAGCATATTGGCATACAACATCACATATTATGGCACAAGCTGTAAAAAGATTATTCCCAGATGTAAAATTTGCGATTGGTCCAAGTATTGATAATGGATTTTATTATGATTTTGATGTAGAAACACCATTTACAGATGAAGATAAAGCAAAAATTGAAGAAGAAATGAAAAAAATCATTAAAGAAGATTTAGAAATTGAAAGATTTTCATTACCAAAAAAAGAAGCATTAGAGCTCATGAAAGATCAACCATATAAAGTAGAATTGATAGAAGAATTACCAGAAGGAGAAGAAATCAGTTTCTATAAACAAGGTGATTTTACAGATTTATGTGCTGGACCACATTTACTAAAAACAGGAAAAGTAAAAGCAGTAAAAATTCTTTCATCTTCAGGTGCTTATTGGAGAGGAAGCGAAAAGAATAAAATGCTTCAAAGAATTTATGCAATTTCTTTCCC
>CALXKD010000037.1 GCA_944388795.1 uncultured Clostridia bacterium | reverse complement strand
CTTGAATCTTTGTATTTGTGTGGAGAACGTAAAATTGTTACGATTTCCTTTTGTGTTGGTAATGGAATAGGACCTGATACCTTTGCTCCTGTTTTTTTAGCTGTTTCTACTATCTTTTCAGCAGACTGATCTAAAACTACATGGTCATAAGCTTTTAGTCTTATTCTAATTTTTTCACTTGTTGCTACTGTGTTTGCCATTGTAATTTTCCCTCCTTCTTTAAAATAAATTTTGTTTGTGATAGCAAGGTTTTGCTATCGAAATTACCGTGGCAAGTTAAAACGCACTCAGGTGTTTTGAATATTCCCTATAAAAAAGCCCAAAATATGCATGATAATTCTGGGATAAGTGCTTAAATTTTAAAAACTTACCGCCTGGTCTTTGCCATGACATACTCCACTGAAGTTCCCTCCATCCTTGTTTTCCGTAAGGATGTAGCCACATTCAGCTTCATCGCTCAATTCATGCTCATATATTATACAATGATTGCCAATAGATGTCAACAGTTTTTATGATTTTTTTCACTTTTCACTTGTAATTTTTGCAAATATTCATATATGACACCTTCTATGTGTGCTAAGCTTTCATAATTGGTTATAAATTTCCCATCATGTCTATGTCTTACATTACTTCTTATAATTCGTATTTGCCTATTAAATTCTCTTCGATAAATTTCTGCCAATTTGTTTTTACTTAAACCAGATTTCCATTTTTGTATAATTTCTTCCTCTTTCACACTAACACCTCTATTGCTAGTGTTTACAATATAAAATAATGATATTCAAATTTATAATATTGTATTTATTTATAATTTCTTATATGTTATACTTTTCTTGTTGCTTATTCATTTGTATTCATATAAAAAGGAGATTCGCTATGAAATATCTTTTTTATTCAGTATTAGCTATTTGCATTACTGCTATTATCATCACCATAATCCTTCAGGTTGGTATAAAGACCATAATTGAATTTTTAGCCTGGGTCATCATAATCTTATGGCTACTAGACCGTTTTTTTGGGTGATTGATTTTTGCCCTTCGGGGCTTTTTTATTTTTAGAATATTATTTAAAAAGCTTCATTCCTCTATAAAAATTAAATTTTCTTAACAAAAACACCAAACAAAAAAGTTTGGTATTTTCACATTTCTATTATATTTCCATAATAATTGGTATTATCATTGGATTTCTTTTTGTTTTCATAAAGATATAATCTCTTAAATTTTCTCTTGTTGCAGACTTAATGGTTCCCCAATCTCTAATACCTCTTTCTTCACATTTCTTAATTTCATGTCTTACAACTGATTTTACATCATCCATTAAGTTTTCGGATTCTCTTACATAAACAAATCCTCTTGAAATTACATCTGGTCCAGCAACTACTTCTCCTGTTGCAGAATCCATTGTTAAAACAATAACAATTAATCCGTCTTGTGATAGATGTTGTCTATCTCTTAAAACGATACTTCCGACATCTCCTACGCCAAGTCCATCCACAAGTACCCTTCCACAAGGCACTGTGGTTGTAAATTCTGCTTGATGGTCATTTAGCTCCAGAATCCTTCCATTTGACATCATAATAATATGATTTTTATCTATTCCCATACTTTGCGCTGTTTCACTGTGAGCAATTAATTGTCTATATTCTCCATGCACTGGAATAAAATATTTAGGTTTTGCTAAAGCGATAATTAATTTTTGCTCTTCTTGACAAGCATGTCCTGAAACATGTATGGCTTCTAATGAACTATATACAACTTCTGCTCCTATTTGCATCAAGTCATCAATAACCTTTGATACAAATTTTTCATTTCCTGGTATTGGTGTAGCAGATATAATTACTAAATCATTTGGTGTAATTTTTACTTTTCTATGGTCACCTGCTGCCATCCTTGTTAAAGCCGACATTGGTTCTCCTTGGCTTCCTGTTGTAATAATGACTAAATTTTCATCTGGATAATTATTAATCATATCAATATCTATAAAGATATTTTCAGGACATTCAATATATCCCAATTCTCTTGCTGTTTCTATCATATTAATCATACTTCTACCACATACAGCAATCTTTCTATTGTACTTTACTGCCGAATTTACAATTTGTTGTACTCTATGCACATTTGATGCAAAGGTTGCAACCACAATTCTTTTGGTACAATGCAAAAATAATTTATCAAATACTTCTCCCACAGAACTTTCTGACATGGTAAATCCTTTTCTTTCTGCATTTGTACTATCTGACATTAAAGCTAAAATTCCTTGATTTCCTAATTCTGCAATTCTTCCAAAGTCCATAATTTTTCCATCAATTGGTGTATAATCCACTTTAAAGTCACCAGTGTGCAAAACAGTTCCTGCAGGTGTTGTGATTGCTAGCATAACAGAATCTGGAATACTGTGTGAACTTCTAATAAACTCCACCTTAAAATTCTTTCCTAGAGAAATTGTTTGTCCTTGAACAACCTCATGTAATTCTGTACTTCTAAGTAATTTATGCTCCTCTAATTTGTTTCTAATTAATCCTGCTGTTAATTTAGTCGCATAAATTGGAATATTCATTTTCTTTAATAAATATGGCACAGCACCTATATGATCCTCATGACCATGTGTAATGACTAAGCCTTTTATTTTTTCTACATTTTTCTCTAAATATGATATATCTGGTATGACTAAGTCAATCCCTAACATATCATCTTCTGGAAATGATAATCCACAATCTACTACAATTATTTCGTTTTCATATTCAAAAACTGTGATATTTTTACCAATTTCATGTAAACCACCTAAAGGAATGATTTTTAAATTTGATTTCTTAAAGATAGTATCTGTATCTTTTTTTCTTTTTCTTCTAGTTTTGATAGGTTTTACTTCTTTATTTTCATCATTTTTTATTTCCACATTATTTTTTTCATTCACAATTTTTGCTTCTTTTACTTCATTACTAAATTCTTTTTTCTTTCTATTATATGGTTTTCTTGTTCTCCCTCCTTCTTTTTTTGTATTTTCTTTTTTTACAAATTTCTCATTGTTTTTTAAAATTTCTTCTGTCATAAAAACTCCTTTCTCCTTTTCCTTTCTTTTATATTTTGTCAATTTTACTAAACTTATACATTTTGTTTTTTATTTTATACTTGGGAATTTTTCGAACAAATTTATGGATACAAAATCAAAACCATACTCATCAAAAAACACAATGAATATGATTCCTATATGAAGTATAGGAATATAAAATATTTTAATACGCTTCTCTCTTTCTCTTGTACACACCGTTCCAATATATATTTTTCTCTTAAATATATATTCTTTTCATTTTCATAAATTTGTTTTCAAAATCTCATTTTTAACATTTTACTTTTTATTATCTCATTTTCTAGTTCACTTTTAACAAAGTATTTATTTAATAAAATCTCATCCTTTAGCGCAATCGCTAACAACTTGTTATATTTTACTATAAAATAGAAAAAAAGTCAAATTCTATGCTATATTGTTTCTTTCGTTTGTTTTCACACCAATATGATATATATGAATATTCCTATTGATTGTATAACAAATATATTTAACATATTGGATGTTAATAAATTATTGGTAGCTTCTATAACACCTAATAATTTTTTGTCTTTTTTATTTTTATAATGTTTTTGTGCCTCAAAAAAAGTAACCAATTCAGGAACACTTGTTATAAATCCTAACAAAATTCCTAAAACATATTCTGCAATTCCAAAACTTTCTGATAAATTTTCCAATACATTTCCTAATGCCTCTCCTATAAAATATAACAATATACTTGCTATTAGAATAAATCCCACATATATAAATGATTGTTTGTTTGCATAT
Source organism: uncultured Clostridia bacterium (assembly GCA_944388795.1). Lineage (GTDB taxonomy): Bacteria > Bacillota > Clostridia > TANB77 > CAG-508 > CAG-269. Next base: position 9,544 of record CALXKD010000037.1, on the reverse strand, counting down.
TTTTCTATTGTTTCATTTTCTATTTCTTCAATTTCTTTTTCTTCGTTTTTTAAATATTTTTCATGTATGGCTTTAGAAATCTTATTAAAAATAATATACATCATCAATAATATAAGAACGATTCCTATATGGAATGGATTTTCTAATCCTAATAAAACTATAGGAAATACAATGGTTAAAATGGCTAACACATTTTGAATAATAATTCCTCTATTTCTGATTGCTTCATAATTTTTATTAATTATTAAGGATATACTATATAGGATAAAATTAATCACATTAGAACTAATCATATTGTATAAACTCGTTCCCATTAATCCTCTAAAACTAGATACAGTTACAGTTAATAACTCAGGAATTGAAGTTGCTACACCTGCAATATTTCCTACAGCTCTTGGTTTCATTTTTAAATTTTCCGCTAATTTTCTTAATGATGTTACCAAAATATATTTTGAAATCATCACAATACATATGGAATATATAAAAAATTTTATTATCTCAAAAATCATTTCTTCCTTCCTCTCTCATTTATATTGGTTATTTTGCCCAATTTTATTGCCATTTATCAAAAAATATTATATAATGACTTCGTATTGTAAAGGAGCGTGTGTGTATGGAAGAAGTAAAAATTGGACGAGTCTATCGCCATTTTAAAGGAAACTATTATTTTGTTGAAAATGTGGCATATAACTCGGAAACAAAAGAAAGAATGGTTATTTATAAAAACATATACCCTAGAGATGATGGACGCTCCTTGTGGGTTAGACCAGAAAAAATGTTTCTAGAAGAAATTCCTGAAAGGCCAGATAATATGACTGGTCAAAAAACACGATTTGCATTAGTAACAGATTTAGAAATAGATTATACAAAAAAATAAGAGGAGGATTTTTTATGATAGATATTAAATTTTTAAGAGAACATCCTGATATCGTGAAAGAAAATATCAAGAAAAAGTTTCAAGACCATAAATTGGTTATGGTAGATGAAGTTATTGAATTCGATAAAAAAAATAGAGAAGCACAACTTGCTGGTGATACTTTAAGATCTGAAAGAAAAACTTTAAGTTCTCAAATTGGAGAATTGATGAAGGCTGGTAAAAAAGAGGAAGCTGAAAAAATTAAAGCACAAGTGCAAGAAATTAATGAAAAATTAGAAAAAAATGAAAAATTAGAAAATGAATATGCTGAAAAAATTAAAACAAGAATGATGAAAATACCAAACATTATGCATGAATCTGTTCCTATTGGAAAAGATGATTCTGAAAATGTAGAAGTTGAAAAATTTGGAGAACCAGTTGTTCCTGATTATGAAATTCCTTTTCATGGTGAAATATTGGAAAATTTAGGTGGTTTAGATTTAGATAGTGCTAGACGTGTTTCTGGTAACGGATTTTACTATTTAATGGGTGATGTTGCAAGACTTCATTCTGCTGTTTTAACTTATGCTAGAGATTTTATGATTAACAAAGGATTTACGTATTGCATCCCACCTTTTATGATAAGAAGTGATGTTGTAACTGGTGTTATGAGTTTTGAAGAAATGGATGCCATGATGTACAAAATTGAAGGAGAAGACTTATATCTAATTGGTACTTCTGAACACTCTATGATTGGTAAATTTAAAGATCAAATTTTAAGAAAAGAAGATATGCCATATACGATGACTTCATACTCTCCTTGCTTCAGAAAAGAAAAAGGTGCACATGGAATTGAAGAACGTGGTGTATATAGAATTCACCAATTTGAAAAACAAGAAATGATTGTTGTTTGTGAACCAGAAGATAGTTGGAAATGGTATGATAAAATGTGGTCATATACAGTTGAATTTTTTAGAAGTATGAATATTCCAGTAAGAACCTTAGAATGCTGCAGTGGAGATTTAGCAGATTTAAAAGCAAAATCTTGTGATGTAGAAGCTTGGTCTCCTAGACAACAAAAATATTTTGAAGTGGGAAGCTGTTCAAATTTAACAGATGCACAAGCAAGACGTTTAGGTATTCGAATTAAAGGTGAAAAAGGAAATTATTTTGCACATACTTTAAACAATACTGTTGTTGCTCCACCTCGTATGTTAATTGCCATTATGGAAAATAACTATAGGCCAGATGGTAGCGTGATTGTTCCAGAAGTATTAAGACCATATATGGGTGGACTTGAAAAAATTGAACCTAAGAAAAATAAATAATAGGTAAACAAAATTTTATATTTTATGTTTTTAATTTTTATAATATATACTTTTATATACTATAAAAAATTTATATAAATGTTCTAAAAGGAGAAGAATAAAATGAATAAAAATATAACCATAATTGTTGGTGCTAAATGGGGCGACGAAGGAAAAGGAAAAATTGCTGCCATAGAAGCACAAAATGCAAAACTAGTTATTAGAGCAACTGGTGGAAGTAATGCTGGACATACAGTCATTTATAAAGGACAAAAATTACCATTACACTTAATTCCAGGAGGAATTGCTTATCCACAAACCACTTGTATTATTGGACCTGGAGTCGTACTTGATTTAGAAGTATTATTTGAGGAAATTGCATTCTTAAAGAAATGCGGTATTCCAGATATTGAATCCAGATTAAAAATTAGTGGACGTACACATGTCACACTTCCTTATCATAAAGATTTAGATGGTTTATATGAATCTTTAAAAAATAAACCTGTTGGAACAACCAAAAGAGGAATTGGTCCAACTTATGCAGATAAAAGTAATCGTATTGGTATTAGAATGTATGACCTACTTCTTCCAGAGGATGCATTAATCCATAAAATTGAAGAAGCTACAAAAGTTCATAATCAAGTTTTTAAAGCAAATCATATGGAAGAATGTATGGTAGATTGTCAAAAACTAGGTAAACAATATCATGAATATGGAGAAAGATTAAAAAATTATATTACAGATATTGAGCCTTTAATTTTCAATAGTATTAAACATAATGAAAAAATCGTTGTAGAAGGTGCACAAGCTTTCCGTTTAGACTTAGATCATGGAGATTATCCAATGGTTACAAGCTCACACCCTGTTGTTTCAGGTACACTTTGTGGAGCAGCTTTACCAGCTCAAGCTTTAAATGTTGTAATTGGTGTTGATAAAGCCTATAACAGTAGAGTTGGTAATGGTCCATTCCCTACTGAACTACCTGCTTCACTTGATGAAAATGGAAATGTTATAAAAGATGCCACACCTTTAGAAGGTGATGTTGTTCGTGATACAGGACATGAATATGGTACAACAACAGGTCGTCCTCGTAGATGTGGATGGATGGATTGTCCTATCCTTTGTTCTGCTAAATACACTTCTGGTATTGACTACTTATGTTTAAATCATTTAGATACTTTAGGAGAAATTGGTAAAAAATTAGGATATGTTAAAGTTTGTACAAGTTATATGTATAAAGGTGAAAAAATTCATCATTATCCTGATGATATCATGGTAACAGGTGAAATTCCTGAACCTATTTATGAAACTTTAGAAGGTGGTTGGACAATTGATTCTTCTTGTAAAAAATATGAAGACCTTCCAGAGCTTGCAAGAAAATTTGTTGAAATTGTAGAAAAAGCTTCTGGTATTCCTGTTAAATATATCGGAACAGGTCCTGCAAGTGATGATTTAATTGTAAGAGATGATATTTAACATATGCAAAAGAGAGTTGTTATGCTCTCTTTTCTATTTCTTTCTATTTGAAAAAAACAGAAAATTATGTTAGAATATAAAAATATAAATATAAATAAGGAGAAAAACTATGAATATACATAATCCTCAATTTGAAATATCGGCAGTTGGTCCAAAACAATACCCTAATCGTCATTTACCTGAAATTGTTTTAGTTGGAAAATCAAATGTTGGAAAATCTAGTTTTATTAACACCATGATAAACAGAAAAAAATTAGCAAGAACTAGTAGTGAACCTCGGAAAAACCCGTCAAATCAATTTCTACAACATGGATAATCTCTTCTATTTTGTAGATTTACCTGGTTATGGATATAGTAAAATGTCCAAAAAAGAGCAAGAACAAGTAGGAAAATTTATAGAACAATATTTATTTCATAGAAAAGAAATTGCATTAATTATCTTTTTGATTGATATTCGTCATAGTCCAACAAGTAATGATAGACTGATGTATAACTATATCATTTCTTCTGGATTGCCTTGTTTAATCCTTGCTAATAAAGCAGATAAAATTGCTATTACTAAAGTAAATGATACTGTAAAAGCATTACAAAAAGAATTAAACCCTATTGGAGATATCCCTACATTACCTTTTTCATCTGAAAGAAAAATTTATAAAGAAGATGTCTGGAATTTTATAGAGCAATATATAAAGAACTAGGTTCCCTAGTTCTTTTATAATATTCATTACATTTCTTTTCTTTTTTCCAATTTTGTTATGACTTTTAAGGCCTTCTCTCTTGGAATCGTTACGACATGTCCACATCCTTCACACTTTAATTTAAAGTCAACGCCTACTCTTGTAATTTCCCATAATTTACTTCCACAAGGATGCACTTTTTTTGTTCTTACAATATCTCCTATTTTATATTCCATATTTTCCTCATTTCTAAAAAGAAATTAAGGAAATCCTTAACTTCTTTTTGCTTTTTCAAATCTTTTTTCTATACTTTCTTTTCCTAATACTTGCATAATTTCATACATATCTGGTGTATTTGTTCTTCCAGTCAATGCTACTCTTAGAACTGTACTAACATCTCCTACATGTGCTTTATAGCTATCAGGATTTGCTTTATATTCTTTTACTTCTTTTGCATATCCAAGTTCTCCTGCAAGTTCCTTTATTTTATCAAACCATTGTTGTTTATCATCATTTTCATCATAGTATGTTTCCATATACAAATCTAATATTTTATCAACATCTTCTTTTTCATTGATAACTTGATATGGATATTCTTGTTCGTTTGACAGAAATTTATCATCATACATATACTCTATATTTTCTTTTACATCTGACCATTTTGCGATATCTTTTCTAGGTTTTTTGTTTCCTCTTTCAATTCCAAATATTTTTAAAGCATATTCCTTATCTTGTAACATATCTTCCAATTCTTTGTCATACGTTTTTGCCCAATTGAAGGCATTTTCATATACTTCTTCGGCAGTAAATTTTGAGATAACCGTTTTTCCCACATCTAATAATTTTACCATATCAAATAAAGCTCCACTAACACTCATTTTGTTTAATTGTAATTCAAATTCATCAATTGATTTATCCTTATTGGCTCTTCTCCAATTTTCAAAATTAGAATTGGCAATATTTAATAAATATTCATTCACTGCTTCTTTTGGAATTCCCATTTCATCATAATATGATACAGCAGCTTCTGGGTCTTTTCTTTTACTTAATTTTCTCTTATTTCCATTATCATTTTTCATAATTGGTGCAATATGTGCATATTTAGGAGCTTTAAATCCTAATTCATGGAATAATTGTAAATGTAATGGAACGGATGATAACCATTCATCTCCTCTGATAACATGTGTTGTTCTCATCAAATGATCATCTACTGCATGAGCAAAGTGATATGTTGGTAATCCATCTGCTTTTATAATAACAATATCTTGGTCATTTTCTGGAAAATCCACATTTCCTTTTATCACATCATGATGTTTTATTTTTCTATCTTCACGTCCAGGTGATTTAAAACGAACAATGTATTTTTCTCCATTGTTTATCTTTTCAATTGCCTCTTCCACAGTTATATTCCTACATTTTGCCCAAACACCATAATATCCTGGTCTAATTTTAGCAGCTTCTTGTTTTGTTCTCATTTCTTCTAAATCTTCTGGTGTACAGAAACATGGATATGCTTTTCCTTGTTCTATCAAGTATTTTGCATAACTTTGATAAATTTCTTTTCTCATAGATTGTCTGTATGGTCCATAATTTCCTTTTCCTTCTGTTTCTGAAATCATGCCTTCATCAGGTTCTATTCCAAATCTATCCAAAGATTGCACAATATCTGTTATTCCATTTTCCACTTCTCTTTTTTGATCTGTATCTTCAATTCTTAATAAAAATACACCTTCTGTTTGATTAGCTAATTTTCTAGCAATTAAAGATTGATATAACCCTCCTATATGCACAAAGCCTGTTGGGCTTGGTGCAAATCTTGTTACAATAGCCCCTTCTTTCAGATTTCTTTCTGGATATTTTTCCTCATAATATGCTATATCCTTTGCTTCTGGAAATATTGCATTTGCTAAATCTTTATAATCCATTTTCTCTTTCCCCTCTTTCTATTTTTTCTTGCATTTTTACACTTCTACTTATTATATTCTTATTTTGTTTTATCTCTTATCAATATACTCCCTAGTCTTCTTAAAACTCTTCATTCATAGCTTTCTTTATGTCAAACATTATACTATATTTTTACACATTTCACAAGTCTTTTTCTTGAGTTTGTGAATGAGAACGAAGTTTTTTAAAGAGTTTAATCGCTTTAAATACTTTGGAAGTTTTAAAGTCCTTTATAGCATTCGGTATATGAGAAATATATACACCCAAAATAATACATAAAACACATAAAACCTGTTCTATCACAGTCATCCCTTGTGGTAAAAGAACAAATATGGAACCAATGGTAAAACCTATAATGCTATAAAAAGTCTGTGAATAATACATTTCTAACAATTTTTTGGTTAACTTCATCACAATAATACTTCCTAATATTAATCCAATTCCAAGAGGAATTAATACTGGTAAATACAGATTTGCAACAGATTGTAAATACACAGAATACACACCTAATAACATTAAAATAATGGTACTACTTACTCCTGGCACAACAATTCCTACAGACATAATGGCTCCACACATAACTAAATACATAATGCTCATATTATCTACATTAGTAATTATATGCATTCTATTTTCTAACACTACTGTTATGATTCCAATTGCTAATGCTATCAACAAATACATCACATTTTGTGGTTTAAATGCTTCTTTTTCATTTACTTCTCTTATTAAAGAAGGAATGGTTCCAATAATAAGTCCTATAAATATAGATTTGGTTTGTATAGGAAATTCGTATAACAGGTAATTTAACATATTACTAAATAGTAACACGCCTATTCCCACTCCTAAAGCAATAGGAAACAAAAATTTTATATTCTGTTTTATATCTTTAAAAAAGTTTAAAACAGCATCTAATAATTTTTCATAAATACCAAATATCACACATAGTACGCCACTACTAACACCTGGTACAATCGCTCCTGCTCCAATAAAAATTCCTTTTACTACATTCAAAAATCCATTCATACATACACTCCTCATAAAAAATATTCTAAAAAGCTCATTGTCCCCCTTTTTATTTTATGAATTTCTTTTTTGTTCATTCATTTAAAATACGGATTATTTAAATTTTCTAATATCAGATATTTCTATTGTTCTCAAATGCTTCTTTTGTTATACAATATATATCCATTTTAAATCTTATTCATATATAGTTTTGAATTTTTTAGACATTCATTATTAAATTTTAAATAAAATTTGATTTGATTAAATTTTTATTATGGTCAGGCACTTTTATTTTTCTAAAACATATAATTTGTTATGCAAGATTTTTAATCTAGATTAACATCTATTTTATCGTTTCATACATAAAAGTTTCGTATTTTATATGTATTTGGAGGTGCCTATATGTTTTCAGCACTTTGTATGTCTGGTATTTTAGGATTTATTGAATTTCTAAAATCCTCTGTTTTTTTAGTAGGATATATATCTAGTAGTAATATATTTCCTGAACCCTTAACATCTGAAGAGGAAAAAATGTATTTGACACAAATGAAAAATGGTGATGAAGAAGCAAGAAATATTTTGATTGAAAGAAATTTAAGATTAGTTGCCCATATTACCAAAAAATATTCTACTACAAATGTCGAGCAAGATGATTTAATTTCAATTGGTACAATTGGTTTAATAAAAGGAATTAATAGTTTTAACATGGATAAAGGATCAAAACTTTCTACTTATGTTTCTAGATGTATTGATAATGAAATTTTAATGCACTTAAGGGCGACAAAAAAATTAGGTGCTGAAGTGTATTTAAATGAACCGATTGGAAAAGACAAAGATGATAATGTAATTACCTTACAAGAAATCCTAGAAAATGATGAAAGAACCATTGAAGATACAGTAGATATCAAAATGAAAATCAAATTATTATATGAAAAAATGAAATCTATCCTAAAAGATAGAGAAAAAACCATTTTAGAACTTCGATTTGGTCTAGGTGGTCATAAACCAAAAACACAACATGAAATTGCAAAAATGATGGGTATTTCTCGTTCTTATGTATCTAGAATTGAAACAAAGGCCATCGGAAAATTATCTAAAGAATTTAAAAATTAATGATTTTTACTTTTTATTTTCAATTTTTACACTTTTTTATGTATTTTATCTCATTTTTTACACAAAATATGATAGATTTTATAAAAAAATTGTAAAATAGATGATTTATTTTTATAAAAATTTATAATTTTGCAAATATTTTTAATTAATTTTTACTTATATGTGTTATTTTTGTTGCTTTTTTATTACTTTTTTACATTTTTGTTACATTTTTGTTACAAAAAGTGTTGACAATTGTAATATTTTGTTCTACAATTAACTTATGATAGTTAAAAAACTATATTTTGCAAAAGATTTTTAGGATTTACGATAGATAAAAGGAGTGATATACAATGGATATGGAAAGAGAAATTTACCCAAAATCGAATTGTTTAGCTTTAACAGTTAGAAAAGAACATAGATTAATTTGTATTAATAGAGCTGCTAGAAAAACAATTAGAGTTTCTTGGAAAACTTTATTATATGCTCTATTCTTAACAGTTGCCAATATTTTTGTTTAATATATAAATTCAAAACCTCAGATTTAATCTGAGGTTTTAATATTTTTTAAAGATTTATATCTAATTCTTTTATTTCTATCTGCTGGGTATTTGATAAATCCCCTGTTGTCATTAATTGAATTGTGTATGTTGTATTTTTTTCTATGTCTGGTATTGTATATGAAAAATCTATTATTTCTTCATCTTTTTTTACTTGTACTATAATTTCTTGCCTTGCTATATTTTGGTCTTGATTATTTACCAAATCTATATTTACATATGTCATACTATCTCGTGTTTCTATATAAACATTTTCAAACTCAATATTGCCAATGTTTTGAATTTCATAGTACTGTTGTATATTTCCATTTTCTAGAACTTTGATATTCTTATTAAATTTTTTAATTAAAAAATAAGCTACTGTTACAATCAGCAAAATAACAATAATTGCTATAACAACTTTTAACACTACTCTTTTTTTTCCAGTTTTCTCATTTTGTTTTTTCTCTATTTTGTTCTTTTTTTTAGTCTCTTCATTTTTTACTTTTTTTCGTGTTTGCTCATGCTTCCCTTTTATTTTTATCCTCCCCTTTCATAATAAATAGCTTATAGTAATTATCCCCCGGCTAAGCCGGGGGCTTTTTACTCATAACGCCTAAAAGGCTATGTTACAAGCAGAGCCTCAAG
>CALXKD010000036.1 GCA_944388795.1 uncultured Clostridia bacterium | reverse complement strand
TTAGAAGAACTAATATTAGTAGGAAGTAAAGTATTAGTTCCTTTTGGTAATGGTGGAAAACTAACAGAAGCATTTGTTGTAGGATTAAAGGAAACATCTGCTTTTGAAGTAAAAGATATTGCAAAATTAGAAGAAAATTTGAGCAATAAACAAATTGCACTAGCGAAATGGATGGCGAAGAGATATTTTTGTAATGTATCTGACTGTATCAAATTAATGCTAACACCAGGAACAAGAAATAAGAATAAAGAAAAAAGAATCCAAGATAAAACGATTAATTGTGTGTATTTAAAAAAAGATAGAGAAGAAATTGAATTTGAAATTGAAATAGGAAAATTAAAATCAGAAAAACAAAAAAAGGTATTAAGCTTTATAAAAGACAATGAAGGAGCAACTGTACCAGAAATTGAAATGTTTACAGATTGTGCAAGAGGAATTGTCAATACTTTAGTAAAAAATGGGTATTTAGAAATTGTAGAAAAAAAGGTAGAAAGAAATCCACTATTGGGGAGAGATTGTGAAAAAACAGATAAGCTAAAATTAACAGAGGAACAAGAAAATGCATATAAAAGTGTAGAAGAAACAATAGACAAAGAAGAATATAAACAATTTTTGCTATATGGTGTTACAGGTTCTGGAAAGACAGAAGTGTATTTACAATTAATTGAAAAAGTATTACACACTGGTAGAAATGCGATTGTGCTAGTACCAGAGATATCATTAACACCACAGATGTTAGATAGATTTATTTCACGATTTGGGAAAGAAGAGATTGCTATTTTACATAGTAAATTATCCATTGGTGAAAGACATGATGAATGGGAGAGAATTCGAGAGAAAAAGGCAAGAATTGTTATAGGGGCAAGGTCTGCTATATTTGCACCAATTGAAAATATTGGAATCATCATTATAGATGAAGAACATGATAGTTCCTATAAATCAGAAACCAATCCAAGATATAATGCCAAGGAAATTGCCAAAGTTTTAGCAAAAGAAAATCAAGCACCATTGGTATTAGGAAGTGCAACACCAGATATGATAACTTTTTATAATGCGACAAATGAGGATGTATTTGGGAATACGAAGATACAGTTATTAACCTTAACGAAAAGAGCGAATCAATCTTCACTTCCAAAAGTAGAAATTATTGACTTAAAGCAAGAATTGGCAAATGGAAATCGTTCAATGCTTAGTATGGAATTATATAATAGTATTGAAGAAAATCTAAAACAAAAAAGACAAACCATTTTATTTTTAAATAGAAGAGGGTATTCTACATTTATCATGTGTAGAAATTGTGGCTATACGGTTAAATGCTCAAATTGTAATATTAGTATGACATATCACAGTTATGAAAAAAAACTAAAATGTCATTATTGTGGACATGAAGAAAATCTAGTAACCATTTGCCCAGAATGTCATAGTGATAAAATTCGATATTTTGGAACAGGTACACAAAAATTAGAACAAGAAATTCATAAACAATTCCCAGAAGCATCTACCATTCGAATGGATATTGATACAGTAACCAAAAAAAATTCACATGAAGTGATTTTAAATACTTTTAAAAATGAAAATATTGATATTTTAATCGGAACACAAATGGTGGTAAAAGGGCATCATTTTCCAAATGTGACATTAGTTGGTGTAATTGCAGCAGATAGTTCTTTAAATATTGATGATTACCGAGCAAATGAAAGAACCTTCCAAATTTTAACACAAGTGGCAGGAAGAGCAGGCAGGGAAAATTTACCGGGAAAAGTGGTTATACAGACATATAACCCAGATAATTTTAGTATTATTTGTGCACAAAAACAGAACTACGATTTATTTTATGAAACAGAGATTGCACTTAGAGAACAGTTGAAATATCCACCATTTTGCGATATAATATTGATTGGATTAAATAGTTATCATGAAGTAGAAATACAAAATGTATCAAATAAAATATATCAATATTTAGAGCAAAGATTATCCAAAGAAGAATTTAAGGTCTTAAGACCAATGCCTTGCCCTATTGATAAAATTCAAAATCGATATAGATGGAGAATTATTATAAAAGGAAAGATGACACAAGAAGCAAATGAAATTCTAAATGCTTGTTTAAAAGAGATATATCAGGAAAATATAAAGGATACAAGAATTGCAATTGATATAAATCCAAACAATATGAGTTAATGAAAGGAAGGAATATAGATGGCAATTAGAAATCTAAGATATCAAGGAGATGAAATTCTAAAGAAAAAATCAAGAGAAGTGCCAGAAGCAGACATTGCAAGTGAAAAAATACAATCTTTAATTGATGATATGATAGAAACCATGCATAAATATAATGGAGTAGGATTAGCGGCTGTTCAAGTAGGTGTACTAAAAAGAATTGTAGTAATCGATTTATATGATGATCATGGACCAATTGTATTAATTAATCCTGTTATCATAAAAACAAAGGGCGAACAAGAAGTAGATGAAGGATGTTTGAGTTTTCCAAATGAATTTGCAAAAGTCATCAGACCAGCAGAAGTGGTGGCTGAATATACAGATAGAGATGGAAAACGAATGAGAGTGAAAGCAAAAGAATTATTAGCACAAGCTATTTCACATGAACTTGACCACTTGGAAGGGGAACTATTTATTGATAAAATTATTCCTGGAACATTAGAATATATTGAACCAGAAAAATAATAAAGGAGAAGCTTATGAAAATTGTATTTATGGGAACACCAGATTTTGCAGAAGAAAGCTTGAAAGCAATCTATGAAGCAGGGCATGAAATGATTGGTGTGGTAACAAATCCAGATAGACCAAAAGGGCGAGGAATGAAAATGATTCCAAGTCCTGTAAAAGAATTTGCAATAGAAAAGAATTTAACGATTTATCAACCAGAAAAAGTAAAAAATAACGAAGAATTTGTAAATGTATTAAAAGCATTAAAACCAGATGTGATTTGTGTAGTAGCTTATGGAAAAATCTTACCAAAGGAAATATTAGATATTCCACCATATGGTTGTATCAATGTTCATGCATCATTATTACCAGAATATAGAGGTGCTGCACCTGTTCAATGGGCAGTGTTAAATGGAGATAAAATAACTGGTGTGACAACTATGTATATGGATGTTGGTATGGATACAGGCGATATGATTTTAAAACAAAAAGTAGAAATTGGTGAAGATGAAACTACAGGAGAATTGTGGGATAGATTAAAAGTAATTGGTGGACAGTTATTGGTAGAAACCTTAAAACAAATTGAAAATGGAACAGCACCAAGAGAAAAACAAGGAGAAGACTATACAGTTGCTCCAATGTTATCAAAAGATATGGCAAAAATTGATTGGAATCATAAAACAGCCAAAGAAATTAAAAATTTGGTTAGAGGATTAAATCCTATCATGGGGGCCTATACATTTTTGAATGGAAAAAAGATAAAATTTTGGAAAGCGAAAGTAGCAGGAGAAGATGAAATACATGCAGAAAACTTAGGATTTTTAACAAATGGTACAGTCATTACATCTAATCCGAAAGATGGTATATATATTAAATGTAAGGAAGGTATTTTAAAAGTTTTAGAAATACAAGGTGAAAATGCCAAAAGAATGACTATACAAGATTATTTAAGAGGAAATCCTATACAAGAATTTGATGTATTTGAATAAAGGAAAAAGAGATGGATAGGAAAACAAGAAATAAAATTAAACAGTTAAAAAAGCAGAAAAAATACGATGAAATTTTTGTATATTATGGTAAAAAGGCTTATAAAAAATATACACCTGCAAGCTATAGAGATGAAGATTTAGAAAGATTGAAGGAAGAAGGCAGGTATGAAGAAATTTTTAATAAATATGATAAGAAGGATTATGAAAGTTTATTAATACATGCTAGAGCTCAAGAGATGAAAGAAGCAGGAAGACCTTTTAAGGCAGATGTATGGGAGTTTATTCAAGAAGTAAAAAGAACTATAAAAAGGTTTGGAATAAATGCTATTTTTACAACATCAGCATTTATGTTAGCAAATACGAATATGCAACAAGGGAGGATATATGCGAATGCACAAAAATATGAAGAGGAAATAAAAGCTTATCATGAAAATATAACAGAATATGCTGAAAAAGTAAAAGCAATGCATTTGAATGACTTACAGGTTATTATGAAAGTTATGGATGACATGTGGAAAAGCATTAAAGGATATGGAACACCGGCTAAAGATATCTATGGATTTTTAGAGCTGGACTTAGAGCCTCGGACGGGTATGGTCAATGTAGAAATATAGCTAATGATATGGCTGAAAAGTTAAATGAAATAGATGAACGATACAATGCAAGAACGATGGCGGTGGGAATGAATCCAGAAGGAAACTATCGTTTAGCAAATATAGAGATAAAAGTTATCGAGGAAGAAAGTGAAGCAATAGCAGAAGCTGGTGGACAAGGAATAAATGAAATAGAAAAAGAGGATGAGAAGGAAGCTGATAATACGAACGATGATTTATCTGAAATAACTCCAAATCATATGATTACACTAGTAGATATACCAGAAGAGGATGTTATATTAGTGGCAGATGCAACAAATCCATCATTAGGTATGTATGAAAAGGGTAAAATAAAGATGTTTAATTCAGATAAAGAATTAAAAACTAGCGAAATATATACTATGTTTTATCATGGATATGAAGGATTGGAAATAGGAGAGAGTTTTATAGATAGTTTTACAAATGGTAAATCTTATGAAGAATTAAAAGAGGAATATGGACTAGAAAAACAAAATGAAGCTTTGGAATATGTAAGAGGTTTAGAAGAGAAAACACAAGAGCAAAAGTTTAGAGAAGCTTTAAGAGTGGGATGGGTACCAGAAGCTAATAAACATGTATTAGATGCAAAAAGAGAAAATATGAAAATGCGTGATAGTGATATGCAATTGTAAGATAAGTGAAATAGAAAATGAAGAGATTACGAATATTTTCTTAAAAAAGTGTAAATATTGTGAAAATGGTTGTAAAATTCATAAAAAATTGATATACTTATATAGATTTTAAGTATATCTTTTTTATGTTAAAGGAGGAAGATTATGGAAGAAGAAAATAAAAATGTAGAAAATGGAGAAGTAGTAGAATTAGATGAAGAAATAAAAACAGAAAATGAAGGAATTCAAATATCAAGTGATGTAGTAGCAGTTATAGCAGGTGTTGCTGTATCAGAAGTACAAGGTGTATCAGGAATGTCTGGAGGCTTTGCAGGAGGGATTACAGAAGTATTAAGTGGAAAGAAAAATTTGGCTAAAGGAATTAAGGTGGAAATTAATGAAGATACTGCCAAAATAGATGTCAATATTATTGTTGAGTATGGTTCAAGAATACCAGATGTAGCCTTTGAAATACAAAATAGAGTAAAAAAATCAGTAGAAAATATGACAGGATTAAAAGTAGAAGAAGTCAATGTCCATGTACAAGGTGTTAATACAGATGCTGTTATGAATGAAAAAGATGAAGAGAACGTTGAAAATGAGGAGAAGCATGAAGAAGAAAATTAGAAAAATAATGAATGAAAAAATATATAAGTAAAAGGAGAATGAATGAAATGAAAATTTTAGAAAAAGTTACATTAATTATATATTCTTATGTTATGCTAATATTGTCAATTTTAGCATGTCTATTAGTATTTAGATGGTTAGATCCAGAACTAGTTGGAGGAATTGTTAATAATATATTATCAGGAGATATCTCAGAAAAGATAGTATTAGGCGTTAGTGTTGTATTTATATTACTTTCTATTAAATGTATATTCTTTGATTCAACTTCAAAAGACCAAATTAAAGAAAGACAAGGTGTTTTATTAGAAAACGAAAGTGGTAAATTAATGATTTCTAAAGAAACAATTGAAAATTTAGTGAATTCTGTAGCAAAAGGATTTGAAAGTACAGAAGATGTCACAACAAGAGTAGAATTAGATAAAGAAAATAATGTAAGAGTGTATGCGAATTTAGTTGTTAGCTCAGAAGCAGTTATTAAAGATTTATCTGCAAAACTTCAAACAAGTATTAAGGATAAAATAAAAAAGGCAACAGATCTAGAGGTAAATGAAGTAAATATAACAGTAAAAAAAGTGGCAGACAAACAACAAGAAGCATAAAAGGTTTAGAATTGAAGAGGTTAAGAAAGGTCGTGAAAGTATGAACAATTTTAAAGATTTTTGGAATCAATATAGGGGTGCTATTATTGGTGTTATATTGGCTATATTAATTTTAATAACAGGATTAGATAAATTAATTTTGGCAATTGTTGTGTTGTTCTTGGGTGCTTTTATTGGAAATTATGTACAAAGAAATAAGGAAGATGTAAAAAGTAAATTAAAGAAATTTATAGATAAAATGTAATTTAGAAGGGAAAAGATATGAATAGAACGGCAATAAGAGAAAAAGCTTTTAAGTTAATATATAGTTTAGAAATACAAAAATATGATAGCTTAAAAGAACAAATTGACTTATATTTTGTAAGTGAAGATATTCAAAATGTAGATGCAAAAGCATATATAGAAGATGCAGTTTTAGGAATTGAAAACCACAAGAAGGAAATTGTCAATTTGATAGAGAAAAACTTAAAATCTGATTGGAAAATAGAAAGAATTTCTAAAATTGATTTATCCATATTAAAACTTGCTATTTATGAAATAAAATATAAAGAAATTCCGTTTAAAGTCGTTATAAATGAAGCCGTAGAATTGGCTAAAAAATATGGAGAAGATTCATCAAAGAATTTTGTAAATGGAATATTGGCAAGTATCGTAAAAGAATAGAAGAAGACAGGGATATTTTAGAAGGTAAAGTATCCCTAGTTTAAGTATAGAGGAAGTATAGTATGAAATATGCAGAAATGGCAGTAAGTGTATCAGATTTAAATCAATATATAAAAAATAAAATAGCAAATGACGAATATTTAAATAATATTTTAGTAAAAGGTGAAATATCTAACTATAAACACCATTATACAGGGCATTTATATTTTACGCTAAAAGATGAGAACTCATTAATCAAATGTATTATGTTTAAATCGTATGCACAAAAATTAAATTTTGAACCAAAAGATGGGATGAAGGTATATATATTAGGATCAGTTTCTGTATTTGAAAGAGATGGCGTTTATCAAGTATATGCCAAGGTTATGGAAGAAGATGGTGTAGGAGATTTATACACAAGATATCAAGAATTAAAAAAAGAATTAGAGGAAAAAGGGCTATTTGATGAAAGCCATAAACAGAAAATACCAATGATGCCAAAAGTTATAGGTGTATTAACATCTCAAACAGGTTCTGTGATTAGAGATATTATAAATGTATCAACAAGAAGAAATCCAAATGTACATATTAGGTTACTACCAGTACCTGTTCAGGGAGAAGGTGCTGCAGAAAAAATTGCAGAAGGTATAGCATATATGAATAAAAATCGATTAGCAGATGTATTGATTTTGGCTAGAGGTGGAGGTTCATTAGAAGATTTATGGCCTTTTAATGAAGAAATTGTTGCATATAGTATTTATGAATCTGAAATTCCAGTTATATCAGCAGTAGGACATGAAACCGATTTTTCAATATCTGACTTTGTGGCAGACTTAAGAGCACCAACACCATCAGCAGCGGCCGAGCTTGCAGTACCAGACGTTTATGAAGTAAAACAAAAAATCAATACATATCAAAATCGATTGAGAATGGCATTGAGTAAAAAGTTAGAAATTATGAAGCTAAGATATGATAAATGTATGTCTAGTTTTGTATTTAAAGAACCAACAAGAAGAATTCAAGAAAATTATATCAAGCTTGATACTTGTGTAAAACAATTAGAAAATATAATAGGTACAATCAAAGAAAAAAATAAAAATAAGTATATCGAGTTAGTTGCTAAGCTTGACACATTGAGTCCATTAAAAACATTATTAAGAGGATATTCGATTGTAGAGAAGGATGGAAAAGTAGTAAAAAGTGTAGCAGAATTAAAAGTAGAAGATAATGTTACAATAAAGTTAAATGATGGAGAAAAACAAGCAAGGATTGTTTAAAAAGGAGAAAAAATGGGGAAAAAAGAAGGAATATTGCTAATGATAACAATCATATTATTATTTATCATGCTTGTAATGGCTTGTTATAACATGTATATCAAACAAAATTCTAATAACAATGAATTTGATGTAAACGAGACAACCCAAATAAACGAAATAGCTAATGCAGAAAATAATAGGAGATTGAAAATATCATTAGATATGTTGGCAGAAAATGAATAGAAATAGATTAATTTGTATTATGTTTCTTATACAATCTTTATTAATACAAATATAGATAAAAGAATTGTAAATAAAAAATAAAGGAAAAGAAAAAATGAAAAAAAGTTTTGAAGAGCAAATTTCAGAATTAGAAAATATCATTAATGAATTAGAAAATGGAAATTTAAATTTAGATGATTCTGTAGTAAAATTTGAAGAAGGAATGAAGATTTCAAAGGAATGTAGTAAAATGTTAGAAAATGCAGAAAAGAAAATAACAATATTACTTAATGATGAAAACGGTGAAAAGAAAGAAGAAAACTTTGAAACCGAATAAAAAATAAGGGGGATATTTTAAAGAATGAATGGATTTATGCAATTTATTCAAAATAAATATATATATGTACCACTATTATTGTGGTTTTGTATACAATTATTCAAATTATTATATGATTTGGTAAAAACAAAAAAATTTAATTTTAAAAGGATTTTAGGTGCTGGTGGAATGCCAAGTTCACATTCAGCAGTTGTTACAAGTTTGGCAACATTAATTGGAAAATATGAAGGTGTGGATACACCTATATTTGCTTTATCATTTGCATTTGCATTTGTGGTTATGTATGATGCTTGTGGTGTTAGAAGAGCAGCTGGAAAACAAGCAGCTTTATTGAATAAATTAGTAGAAACACCAGGACTTACAGGTGTACAAGTATCAGAAAAATTAGTGGAGGTTTTAGGACATACTCCTGTACAAGTGCTTGTTGGTGCATTAATAGGAATCATTGCAGGATTAGTTATATAAGGAGATAAATTATGAAAAGTTATATAAGAGATATGAGAGAAAAGATAGGGCATAAACCAATTGTTATGTCTGCAGTTGGATTAATTATATGTAAAGATAATAAAATATTATTACAAAAACGTGCAGATGATGGAAACTGGGGAATTCATGGTGGAGGAATGGAATTAGGAGAAACCTATTTAGATGCATTAAATAGAGAGTTAAAAGAAGAAATGAATATCATTCCAATTAATCCTAAACTATATGGCATTTTTTCAGGAGAAAAAACATATCATGTATATCCTAATAAAGATGAGGTTTATGTTATGAATCATGTGTTCTTTTGCGAAGAATATGAGGGAAATATACAATTTAATGATAATGAAGTAACAGAATGCAAATGGTTTGATATACATAGTTTACCAAGCAACCTAATAGATTTGGATGTTCCTGTTTTAAAACATTTGGAGGAATACTTAGAAAATAGACAAGTGATTGTAGATTAAAAGATAAGGGGGAATGTGGAATATTTTTTGTAAAAGGTAATGAAGCATTAGAAGAATATCTTTAGAAAAAATAAAATCAATAAAAAGGAGTGAAAGAAATGACAGATATTGAAATAGCAAGAAATACAAAATTAGACAATATCGTAGATGTTGCCAAAAAAGTAGATGTAGAAGAAGAGGATTTAGAGTTATATGGAAAATATAAAGCAAAATTTTCTTCAGAATTGTATGAAAAGGTAAAGGATAGAAAAAACGGAAAACTAATATTAGTAACAGCAATTAGTCCAACACCATTAGGAGAAGGAAAAACAACGATGTCTATTGCCATTGCTGATGGATTGAGAAGAATTAATAAAAAATCTATTTTAGCATTAAGAGAACCATCTTTAGGTCCAGTGTTTGGAATCAAAGGTGGTGCAACAGGTGGAGGAAGAGTACAAGTGGCTCCAATGGAAGATATCAATTTACATTTTACAGGAGATATTCATGCAATTACAGCTGCGAATAATTTATTAGCGAGTTTAATTGATAATCATATCTATTTTGGAAATGAATTAAAATTTAAAGAAGTGGTTTGGAAAAGATGTGTAGACTTAAATGATAGACAATTAAGAGTGGTAGAAACAGGTCTTTCAGGAGAAAAGAAAATTATTCCAAGAAGAGATAGATTTGATATAACGGTTGCTTCTGAAATCATGGCTGTATTATGCTTGGCAGAAAATATTTCAGATTTAAAAGAAAAACTAGGAAATATTTTAATTGGATATAATGAAGAAGATCAACCAATTTATGCAAAAGATTTACATGCACAAGGTGCAATGGCAGTCTTATTAAAAGATGCCATTAAGCCAAATTTAGTACAGACTTTAGAGCATACACCAGCGATTATTCATGGAGGACCATTTGCGAATATTGCACATGGATGTAATAGTATTACAGCAACAAAACTTGCTTTAAAATTAGCAGAATATACTGTTACAGAAGCAGGATTTGGAGCAGATTTAGGAGCAGAAAAATTCTTAGATATTAAATGTAGAAAAGCAGGAATTAGACCAGATGCGGTTGTTATTGTGGCAACAATAAAAGCATTAAAATATCATGGTGGAATTGAAAAGGATAAAATTCAAGAGGAAAATATTGAAGGTCTTGAAAAAGGATTAGACAACCTATATAGACATATTTCGAATATCAAAGATAAATTTGGATTAAATGTTATTGTCGCAATTAATAGATTTAATTCAGATACAGAAGCAGAAATTGAGTGTTTAAGAAAACACCTAGAAGAAAAAGGTGTAGAATTAAGTTTAGTAGAAGGTTGGGCAAAAGGTGGAGAAGGTGCTATCGATATTGCTCAAAAATTAGTAGATTTAACAGAAAAAGAAGAAAACTTCCAATATATGTATGATTTAAACGAAGGAATTAAAGAAAAAATAGAAAAAGTTGCAACAAAGATTTATGGGGCAAAAGGTGTTGTATTTGAAGAAGCCGCACAAAAAGAAATAGAAAGAATTGAAAAATTAGGATATGCAAATCTTCCAGTTTGTATTGCTAAAACACAATATTCTTTTTCAGATGATCCTAAAAATCTAGAGTGCAAGGATGACTATAATATTACGATTAGAGATTTAGAATTAAAAACTGGTGCAGGCTTTATTGTAGCACTTGCAGGAAAAATTATGACAATGCCAGGATTACCTAAAATACCTGCAGCAGAAAGTATAGATATAGATGAAAATGGAGAAGTCGTAGGAATCTTTTAAAAGAAGTTCAATTTTGAACTTCTTTTTTCCTTTATTTCTATTTACAATTGAATTTTCATAAAAGAATCTATATTTATAGAAAAAAACAAGAAAATATGATATACATATAGTAAATACGAGAAAGAAAAGGAGTAAAGTGTCATGAAGGAAAGACATGCTGTACGTTGCTTTTTAGTCGAAAATGGAAAAGTTGTGGTAACAAGGTATAAAGAGGATAATCCTAAAGCAGGATATTATGAAATTCCAGGAGGAAAAATAGAGGAAAAGGAATATCCGAGAGATACAGCCATTAGAGAATTTAAAGAGGAAACAGGAATGGATATCAAAAATTTAACCTATAAAGGAAAAATGACATTAGAATATCCAGATAGAAGATTTTATTTTGATATTTTTCGAACCAATACATATGAGGGAGTACCACAAGATTTTAAAGAAAACACTTCTCAATGGATAGAAATATCAGAATTATTAAGAACAAAGAAACGATTGGCAATAATTCTTCTTTTAGAAAAAACATATAGTTCTTATCTATTAGATGATGAAAATAGAATAAATATATATGTAAAAGTAGATGAAGATGAAAATATATTAGACATAAACTTTAAAACAATTGATGATGAAATAAAACCAGAATTAGAAACATACATAGAAACGGAAATTTTTCCTTTATATGAAAGAAATGAACCATCTCATGGTATTAACCATATCCATACAGTTATCAAGCGTAGTTTACATATTGCCAAAGAATATGAAGTTGATAAAAATATGGTATATACTATAGCTGCTTATCATGATTTAGGACATTATATAAATCCCAAAATACATGAAAAATTATCAGCAGAAATCTTTATGAAAGATAAAAAAATAAAGGAATGGTTTACAAAAGAAGAAATTCAAATCATAAAAGAAGCCATTGAAGACCATAGAGCATCAAGTAAACATGAGCCTAGAAGTATTTATGGAAAAATTGTTAGTACAGCTGACAGAACAATAAAAAGTATAGATGTTTCTATAAAAAGGGCATATATATATTATATCAATAATTTTCCTAGTATCCCTAAAAAAGAACGAATACAAAAAGTATATGAACATCTAAATGATAAATATGGACCAAATGGATATGCAAAAACTTATCTATATGATGAAGAATTTGAAAATGCAAAAAAGAAATTTATAGAAGCATTAAGTGATAAGGATACATTTATAAAAAGGATAGAAAAAGTAATAGAGAACATGGAGGAAAATTAATATGTATCTAAAAAAAGTGGATATAAAAGAATTTAAAAAACTTATATTTAAAGAATATAAAAAAATATTTCCAAGACTGGAAAGAAAATTATATATGACTCTAAAAAAATCATATAATCAGCACATTACAGATATTATTGAAATTATAGAAGAAGAGAAATTTGTCGGCTTTATTATAACAAATTTTCAAAAAGATAATCCTTATGTACAACTAGAGTATATTGCTATTTTATCGGAATATCGAAACAAAGGTTATGGCACAAATGCGATAAAATTGTTAAAAGAATTATATAAAGAATATGATGGTATATTTATAGAAATTGAAAAGACAGGAGAAGCCAGTAGTGATGAAGAAAATCAAATTAGACAAAGAAGGGCAAAATTTTATGAAAAATTAGGATTTCATAAAATGGGTTTTGATTTAGAATTATACAAAATTATATATTCACCATATATTTTACCATGTTCAAAAAATGAATTTTCAGATGAAAAAGCTATAAAATACTTTTTTGAAATATATAATGCAACATTAGGAAAACGAAGAGTAAGGAAAAATTATAAAATTGTGAGATAGTTTTTTATATCAATAGCTATTAATATGTTTCAAAAAATTTATAGAAATATTAAGAACAAAGATATATTTTTCAAGTAAATAGAAGAGTTATCAGATAAATGAAAAAGGAGGTATAATATGATTCTTTCAACACTATGTTATATAGAAAAAGATGGTAAATACTTAATGTTACATAGAACCAAAAAGAAAAAAGATATTAATAAAGATAAATGGTTAGGTGTTGGTGGAAAAATTGAAGAAGGAGAAAGTCCAGAAGAATGTATTATAAGAGAGGTTAAAGAAGAAACAGGATTGACACTAAAAGAATATCAGTTGAGAGGAATTGTAACATATGTGTCCAATAAATGGGAAACAGAATATATGTATGTATTTACTGCAACTAAATTTGAAGGAAATCTAATAGAATGTGATGAAGGTGATTTAAAATGGATAGAGAAAGAAAAAATACATACATTACCAACTTGGGAAGGGGATCATATTTTTGTAGATAAATTACAAAAGGATAACAGATTTTTCTCTGGAAAATTTGAATATGATGGAGAAAAATTAATAAAGT
>CALXKD010000035.1 GCA_944388795.1 uncultured Clostridia bacterium | reverse complement strand
AGTAATGCTATGTGGGAAATAGAGAAATTCGACCAGACCTAAACTGTAAAATTTACTTAGACTTTTGCCATCTCAAACAAAAAATATTAAGAGGAAATCTTGGGAGAACTCAAAATTTCCTCTTTTGTTAAAAAAGGGATTTTGGGGATTGAGTTCAAACCCCTAGAATATGTTAAAATTTTAATTATATAGTACATTTTTAATATGTATGAAGAAAGGGTAGAGTAAAAATTGAAGGAAAAGACTAAAAAGGAAAAAGGAAAACCGTGTGAGGAAGAAGCTGAAAAAACAAGACAAGAAATGAAAAAGGCTGTAAGACAAGAAAGTGCCAAAACAGAAAAAGAAAATGAAAAAGAAATCGAAGAAGTAAAAGAAAAAATAGAGCAGACAAAAAGAAAAAAAGAAAAGGAAAAAAAGAAAGATGAGAACATTAAATGGTTTATAGAAGTGTTTATTATGACCTTTATATTATCCATTGTGTTTTCATATATATCAACAAATGGTGTATCAAACCTAAGCTTATTACCAGCTATATTAATTTTAGTAGCAGTTATCCTAGTAGGTATTATATTTGATATTATAGGTGTTGCTGTGACAGTTGCAGATGAACATGAATTTCATGCTAAAGCAACTAAAAAAGTAAAAGGCTCAAAAGATTCTATAAAATTAATTAGAAATGCACCTAGAGTTGCTAATATTTGTGCAGACGTTATTGGTGACATTTGCCGGAGTACTAAGTGGTGCAATTAGTGCATTGATTGCAGTAAAAATTACAGATCAATTTGGCTTAAGCTTTGATGTACAATTCTTATTAAGTGCTTTGGTTTCTGCTTTAACTGTTGGTGGAAAGGCATTAGGAAAAACAGTTGCAAATAATCATTCAACTAGAATTGTTCATGCAGTTGGAATGGTATTTAATAAATTTAGTATAAAAAATGATAAAAAATAGTTTTAAAAAATTGAATTTATAATTTAGATATAATTAAAAGTTTCTTAGAGTTAAATACTCTAAGAAACTTTTTTCATCTTCATAATAACAATAAAAAAGCATAAAGTCAACTGAAAATAGGAAAGTTTTATACATTAAATAAAATTTCGAACGAATATAATTAATAAGAAAAATATATCCCTAAAATACTTTTATATCAATACTTTTAGAAACTTATACATTCCTAGAGTATTTAACTTTAAGAGTGTATAAGGAGGATAAAAGTGGTAACAAAAGAATTAAAGAAAAACAGAGGAATCACACTATTAGTACTAATAATAACAATTATTATCTTATTAATCCTAGCAGGAATTACAATAAGTGCTATAACAGGAGATAATGGAATTATCAAAAATGCAGGACAAGCAAAAGAAGAAACAGAGATTGCCAATGAAAGAGAAATTGTAGAAAAAGCAACTGTACAAGCAATGGGGAATAACAAGTATGGAAATATTGAAGAAAGTGAATTGCAAAGTGAGTTAGATAAAGAAACCGGAGAAGGAAAAACAGAGGCAACAGATATGGGAGATGAATTTGAAGTTGTATTTATTGATAGTAAAAGATATTATTCTGTAGATAAAGATGGAAATGTAGGAGAAGCACAAGACATCATAAAAGACAAAAATCCAGGAGATATTACAGTAGGAAAAGATGGAGAAACACTAGATGGAAGTGAAGAACATCCATATGAGATATGGTGTATTGAGGATTTAGTAGCTTTTTCAAATATGGTAAATGGAGAAGGAATTAGATTAGAAAATGGAAATCCAGTAGAAGTAAGGACAGCGAATAATTTTAGTGGAGAATATGTGATATTAAAAACAAGCTTAAATTTTAAATCAAAATATTCTTATACAAATAGTGAAAGAACAGATTTTGGAGATATCAATGGTGATGGAAATGACGGAAATACACTGATGAATGAAATGACAACTGGAACAGGATTTAAATCAATAGGAAATGAAGAAAGAGGTTTTTTAGGTATATTTGATGGAAACAAGAAAGAAATACAAAATATCTATATAAAAACGGATAAAATTGCGGGATTATTTTCTAAGATTTCAGGGGAGACTGTTATTATAAGAAATTTAGGAATAACTGGAGTAATAAGTTCTATAGGAACATATGTAGGGGGAATCGTGGGTTCATATACTTCCGGAACTATTACAAACTGTTATAATGAATGTGAAATAAATGGGGGATATTATGCAGGAGGAATTATAGGTCATGCATATGCAACTAATGTGGAACTGAACAATTGTTATAATTTGGGAAATGTTACAGGAACAATAGCTGCTGGAATATTGTCAAGAAATGGAGGAGATAGCTTAAAAACAATAATCACGAATTGTTTCAATGTGGGAGATATCACAGGAACAGAAGAATCAACAGCAGGAGGAATATTAGGCGAAATAACAACAATGACATTAAATATAAATAATTGCTACAATTTAGGGGATGTAAAATCAGATACATATTCGGGAGGAATAATTGGATATTCTAGATATACTGTAAATATAAGTAATGCTTATAATGCAGGAGAAATATATTCAGTGGGAAAGGCTGACATTATAGTGCCTGAAATATGGAATAGTAAAATATCATTAAAAAACTTTTTTTATGATGAATCTAATTTAATAAATGGTGTACAAATATATAGTAAGGATGCTATTTCATTCAAAAACAATAAAGAAGAAGTAGAAGAACTGAAAAACAATTTAAATGAATACATAGATGAAAGTGGAACATATACAAGTGAATGGTATAAATGGATAATCGGAGAAGATGGATATCCAATATTGGATTTTAATACTTAAAAGGATTGCTAAGACTTCATTGCTAATGGCAAATGTGAAAAAAAACTTGAATGTAACTAAAAAATATAATAAAATAGGAAAAAATACGAATAATAAAATATAAGAGGTATGTATATGAAGGTTTTAATCACAGGAGCATCATCAGGAATTGGAAAAGAAATGGCAAGAGTAATGGCTAAAAAAGCAGATGAATTAGTGTTAGTTGCAAGAAATGTTAATAAATTAGAAGAAATCAAAAAAGAACTAGAAAAGGATGCAAAAATAGAAATCATATCTAAAGATTTAAGTATAGAAGAAAATTGCAAAGAAATCCACAATCAGGTACAAAATGTGGATATCTTAATCAATAATGCAGGATTTGGAGATTGTGGAAACTTTACAAAAACCAGTTTAGAAAAAGATATCAATATGATAAAAACCAATATTATTGCTTATCACATATTAACAAAGCTGTATTTAACAGATATGAAAGAAAAAAATAGCGGGAAAATTTTGAATGTGGCATCTATAGCAGGATTTATGCCAGGACCATTAATGGCAACATATTATGCTACAAAAAATTATGTGGTGAAATTATCAGAAGGAATTCGAGAAGAATTAAAAAAAGAGCATTCTAAAGTACAAATTAGTATTTTATGTCCTGGACCAGTGGAAACGAATTTTAACAAAGTGGCGAATGTGGATTTTCATTTAAGAGAAGCAAATAGTATGGATGTGGCACAATATGCTATTCAAAAATTAGAAAAAGGAAAATTTTATATTGTTCCGGGATTTGATGTAAAAATTGCAAAATTAGGAGCAAAAATATTACCAGCAAATATTATTAGTAAATTTGCATATATGGCACAAAAAAGAAAACTAGGTGGGGAATAAAATCCAACCTAGTTTTCTTATAAATTTCCAATAGCTGTTTTAATAACTTGTATAGAATTTTCTAATTTTAATTTTTCATTATTTTCTAAATCTAATGTATTTGATTTTTCAATACCATTCTTTCCAATAACAGAAGGTGTGCTTGTAAAAATACCATAATCTTCTAAATAAGAGCATACAGGTAAACAAACCTTCTCATCAAAAATAATCGCTCTTGTGATTCTACTTAAAGCAGAAGCAACACCATAAGAAGTAAATCCTTGAGATTTTGAAACAGCAAAACCAGCTTTTTTAACGGTGTTTTCAATTTCTAACATTTCTGCTTCAGGTAATTTTTCTACATTGACTGTAGACCAAGGAATAAATTGACTATCTCCATGTTCACCAAGAACAAGTCCAGTCATTTCTGTAATTGGTTTATGATATTTTTGGGATAAAATGTAGCGTAATCTAGCTGTATCTAGCAGTGTTCCAGAACCAATAACTTTTGATGGATTACAATTTGCATATTTCCAAGTCACATATGTCATAACATCTAAAGGATTTGTAGCAAGTAAATAAATTCCAGAAAAGTTCGTTTTCGTTATTTCAGAAATAATATCTTTTAAGATGGTATTGGCCTTATGTAAGTCCTCCATTCTAGAACCCTTTATATCTGATTGACTAGGACCAGCTGTTATACAAACAATATCTGCATCCTGACAATCAGAATAATTTCCTAAGATAACCTTTGTAGAAGTATTTAAATTATAGATACTATGATTTAAATCAGCTACCTTACCATATAATTTTTCTGTATCGGTATCAATTAAAACCAATTCTTTTATGTCTAAACATTGGTTTAATAGGGAATAGGCATAAGCCATACCAACATTACCACAACCAATAATAACAAGTTTGTTCAATGAAATTACCTCCTAAATATATTGAAAAACATTCCCTAAATTTTCATGAATGATCAAATTTGCCAAATGATCATAAGGGGTTCGCTCTCTATTAATCAAGATTAAATGATTTCCTTTAAAATACTGAATAAGACTACTTGCAGGATAGACGGTTAGGGAAGTTCCTGCAATGATTAAAGTATCACAATGAGAAATTGCATAAGTAGCAGAATAAATGACTGAGTCATCTAAAGCTTCTTCATAAAGCACAACATCTGGCTTTATAATCCCTCCACATTCACAATAAGGAATAGAAGTGGAAGAAAAAACAGTTTTAGCATCATAAAATTTACCACAACTTGTGCAATAGTTTCTTAAAATACTACCATGTAATTCATACACCGTTTTTGAACCAGCCTTTTGATGCAATCCATCTATATTTTGTGTAACAATTGCTTGTAATTTTCCTTTTTTTTCTAATTCTGCTAATTTCATATGTGTGATATTAGGCTGGTAATCTAAAGCATTCATTTTATTTCGATAAAATTTAAAAAATTCCTCTGTATGTTGGACAAAGAAATGGTGACTTAAAATTTCTTCAGGTGGATATTGATAAGTTTGATGATATAAGCCATCTTTACTTCTAAAATCTGGTATACCACTTTCAGTAGATACACCAGCACCTCCAAAAAATACAATAGAATTACTTTGTTCAATGATAGTATGGAAGGTATCTATATGTTTATTCATAAAATCACCATAAAATATTATATAATTAAAAATAATAAAAGAAAAGGAAATTATAAAAAAAACTATAATTATTGACAAAACCAAACATACATTCTATAATCTAATTGGTGATTATATGGAGCGTCAGATATTACATGTAGATGTAAATAATGCATTTTTAAGCTGGACAGCTTTAGATATGTTAAAACAGGGAAGTAAAATAGATATAAGAGAAATACCAGCAGTTATTGGAGGAGATGAATCCAAAAGATCTGGAATTGTGCTTGCTAAAAGTATGAAGGCAAAAGAATGTGGTGTGAGAACTGCTGAAACGATTTATCAGGCTAGAATAAAATGTCCTGGTTTAAAAGTGTTTCCTTCTAATTTTAAGGTGTATAGACAATATTCTAATCAGTTATATCAGTTATTGCTTGAATATACAGATAAAATAGAGAGATTTAGCATTGATGAATGTTTTTTAGATATGACACAATATTTAATGAATGATACATTATTACATAAAGGAAAAGAAATTAATCAAAGAGTAAAAACGGAATTAGGTTTTACAGTAAATGTAGGAGTGGCACATAACAAATTATTGGCAAAAATGGCATCAGATTTTACAAAACCAGATAAAGTGCACACGCTTTTTGAAAATGAAATATCAGATAAAATGTGGACACTTCCTATATCAGAATTATTTATGTTAGGAAAAAGAACTGTTCCCAAGTTATATAATATGCAAATAAGAACCATTGGGGATTTGGCGAAAACAGATAAAAGAATATTACAAAACAAATTTGGAAAACATGGAATTATGATGTGGGAATATGCAAATGGAATAGATGATACAGAAGTAAAATATGTAAAGGAAAAACCAAAAGGAATTGGAAATTCTATTACATTACCAGAGGATATTTCAGATATAAAAAAGTTAGAAGAAATACTACTAGCATTAACAGAACAAGTAGCATATAGATTACGAAAAGAGAAAATGATGGCAAGAGTGGTAAATGTGCAGTTAAGAAATAAAGATTTTGTAGATGCTTCTCATCAGAGAAAATTGATACAGGCAACAACCAGCACCAAAGAAATTTATCGTAATGCCAAAGAGCTCTTAGAGCAGATGTATAGAAAGGGAACACCTATTAGATTAATTGGTGTTAGAGTAGATGATTTGACTGATGAAAAGGAAATGCAAATATCCTTATTTCAAGATTCTAATGAGGAGAAACAGGAAAAATTAGATAAAACCATTGATAAACTAAAAGAAAAATATGGATATAATCTTATTACAAGGGCAGGAAATATGGAGGTAGAAGATTTAATTCAATTTAGAAAAGATGATGTAAAATAGAAAAGAAGAGGACAAGCTTTTGTTTTCTTTTTTCATATATTCGTTATTTTCTATATTGTGTATAAATGGAATTTATGATATAGTAGCAATAGAAATATATAATGGATATGGAGGAGAATTATGTTAGAAGTATTGTGTCATAATAGTATAAGAATAGAGGAGGATAAAATCATATATATAGACCCATTTAAAATTGATAAACCATATAAGGATGCGGATTATGTATTTTGTACACATTCTCATTATGATCATTTCTCACCAGAAGACATTGAAAAGGTAAAAAAGGACAATACAGTATTTATTGTTACAGAAGATATTAAAGAAAAGGCTGAAACATTATATGGCAAAGAAAATGTATTTGCGGTAGAACCAGATAATATATATCATATAAATGGATTATGTTTTAAGACAACATATGCATATAACATAGATAAAGCATTTCATCCTAAAGAAAATAAATGGGTAGGATATGTTATCGAAATGAACCATAAAAAATACTATATAGCAGGTGATACAGATAATATAGAGGAAATACAAGATATAGAATGTGATATTGCTTTGCTTCCAATAGGAGGTACTTATACAATGGATTATCAAGAGGCAGCAATATTAGCAAATCGTATAAAAGCAGATATAATAATTCCAACACATTATGGATGTATAGTAGGAGAAAAAGATGATGGAGAAAAATTTAAAGAATTGATAAAAAATAAAGAGGTTAACATTTTAATTAGATAGGAGGAAAAACAATGGGGAATGAAACAGAAAATACCATATATGAAATTGTCAATCAAATACCAATAACAGAAGAAAATAGAGAACAAGTAGAAGAAATCAAACATGCTGTAAAAATGAAAAATTATAAACGAGCACTTTTGAAAATAGAAGAATTAAACAATGAAAGAAATGCTCAAAAAGAAAAACAAGAAAGAAAAAAAGCAGAAGATAAGCTGGAAAAAAATGGAGAAGTCGTTTTTCCAAAGGAATTAAGTGATGAACATTTAGAAAATACGTATATGGGATTGTTATTAGAAAATCCAAAAAGTATATCAAGATATTATTTCTTATTTAAAGAATGTTATTTTGAAGATGAAAAAATACTAAACATATATAAAAGTGTACTATTCTCAGAAGGTGCAGGATATGCACCAGAGGTAGCAAAAGAAGGATTTAATTTTTCAAAAGATTCAGAGGCAGTATATAAGCTGAAAGATAAATTAAAAAAAGATGTAAAAAATAAAAATTATGACAGAGAAGAAATTTATACAGAATTAAAAAAATTATTTGTTTTAAGAAAAGGATATGTAACAAATCCAGTAAGAAATATTCAAGATAAAATTGTAGAAATTAGAAAATATAAGCTATATAAACAAATGTCAGTAGAAGAAGTGGCAAGTGCAGTTAATCAAGTAACAGTTACAGATAAATTTAAACAAACCATTTTAAATAAAAATTTAACGAGTTTTCTTGAAGAAGGCTCTAATAATTTAACAAGTGGATTGTCTTTACCATTTCCTATTTTGACAGAAGTATTTAAAGGTATCAGAAAAGGAGAAACAATGGCTTATGCCATGCCATCTAACTCAGGAAAAAGTAGATTGGCAATTGCTTTAGCTGCCTATACAGCATTTGTTAAT
This sequence comes from uncultured Clostridia bacterium, assembly GCA_944388795.1. Taxonomy (GTDB): domain Bacteria; phylum Bacillota; class Clostridia; order TANB77; family CAG-508; genus CAG-269. The sequence goes on along the minus strand of CALXKD010000035.1, from coordinate 5,558 downwards.
AAAAAGAAAGTGTTAATTATTTCAAATGAGATGTCTGAAGAAAAAATGAAGTTATGCTTAATTACAACCATTGTAAATAATCCAGAAATCCAAAAAATTCATGGACAAAAGGTTAGTATAACAGAAAATGAACTTTTAGCATTGCAATTTAAAGCAGATGATCCTAAGAAAGTAAAAGTAGATGAAGAAGGACATATATTAAAAGAAAAAGATGAAAAACATAAAGATTTTATAAAAAGATTACAAAAAGAATCAACAGAATTTAATAAGGTAATTGCTGTAACAGATTGGATTAACAAAGAAATCAATAATTCTATATATTTCATGAATATAACAGATCATACAAATGATGAGTTAAAAAAGGTTATTATGAATTATTATTATAAGGAAAAAATAGAATATGTATTTTATGATACATTAAAAACAGATACAAATAATATTGGAAATGCAGAAGAAATAAAGAAAACAGCAACTATTTTATCCAATATAGCACAAAACTTTGAAATATTTATTTGTTCTTCATTACAATTGTCAGAAACATCTACATTACCAATTAACCTAAATATTAATGATTTGGCAGTAAGTAGAACAGTAAAAGAAGTATTAGATACATTATGTTTAATAAAACAAATCAATAGAGAGAATTTACAAGATTATGAATATTCTCTAAAAGAGGTAGATGAAAACTACTATGATTTGAAAAAATATGATGACCCTGATGTTCGATATTATGCATGTATAGTGGATAAAAACAGAGCAGGACCAAAGCCAAAAGTGTTATTTAGATTAAACTTAGCATATAATAGCTGGGAGGAATTAGGATATTTACGATTAAAACAATCTGCGAATAAAAAATAATAAAATAGAAATAGTAGTAACGAAAATAAAAAGAATTACTACTATTTTTAATTATATAAATAAAAGAATAATTTGTGAAAAATAAATTATAAAATTAAAATAATTATACACCCATATCCTTGTCTAAATCTATCGAATATTGTAAATGAAAACAAATAGAAAATAACAAAAGTAGTATATAAAATCGAAAAAATGTAGATAAAATAATAAACAGTAGAAATATGTAAAATATTGCGATGAAAAGTTCTTGCAAACCAAATATCTTCATAGTATTATGAAACGGTACGAAAGAAAAGGAGGATGAAAATGAGAACTTTTTTTGGGGGAAAGTTTATTGAAAGAGAAAAATTAATTGAAGCAGGGATACAATATCCAATTAAACTGGAATATTATAAGAAAATAAATGAAGATCAATTTACAAAAAAGGAAAATGCAAAATTTGGAATTGCAGTAGTAAAAACAGAGTATATACCAAATCATACAAAAATAGAAAATAAAGAAATAACCTATTTGTCAAGTGATGAACAAAAAATTGATAAAATACTAAATATATTCAAGGAAAATGAAGTTACACCAATAGGTGTAGAAGATATCTTATCAGATTTAAGTAAAGAATTATTTTAAAATGTCCAATTGGGGACGTTTCCTTTTGAGACATTTTATAAATGCAATATGGACATTTATTTGATGTATACTTTTAGTTTTTTACAAATTAGCAATTAGAAATTTTATTAGTTTGACTAAAAATGTACCCAAAAGAAACGATCCCAATTGGACAAAATTTGTAAAAAACTTGCAAAATATGTTCTTTTAAGCTAGAATACTATATGTAAGAAAAGAATATTTGAAATAATGGAGGAATTCCAAATGGCTGATAAATTAATTATAGTAGAGTCTCCAGCAAAAGCAAATACCATAAAAAAGTTTTTAGGTGGTAGTACAAAAGTAGTAGCATCAATGGGACATATTAGAGATTTGCCCAAATCAAAAATGGGAATTGATATAGAACATGATTTTGAACCAGAATATATAAATATAAGAGGTAAGGGGGATTTAATAAAATCCTTAAAAAAAGATGCAAAGCAAGCAAAAAAAATATATATTGCAACTGACCCTGACCGTGAGGGAGAAGCAATTGCATGGCATTTAGCAAAAATTTTAGAGGATGAAAAAGATAAAATTGTAAGAGTGACTTTTAATGAGATTACAAAAAATGCTGTACAAAAGGCAATTAAAGAACCAAGAGATATTGATGTAAATCTGGTAGATGCTCAACAAGCAAGAAGAGTGCTAGATAGAATTGTGGGATATAAAATTAGCCCTGTATTGTGGAAAAAAGTGAGAAGAGGATTATCTGCTGGAAGAGTACAATCTGTTGCTGTAAAATTAATTGTTGATAGAGAAAATGAAATTGAAAAATTTATACCAGAAGAATACTGGAATATTTATGCAGATTTAGAAGATACCAAGACAAAAAAACAATTTGAAGCACATTTCTATGGGAAAGATGGTAAAAAATTAGAGATTCATTCAAATGATGAAGTTCAAACGATTTTAGATAATGTAAAAGATGCAAAATACATTGTAAGTGAAGTGAAAAAAGGTGAAAAGAAAAGAACACCAGCACCACCATTTACAACAAGTACCATGCAACAAGAAGCATCTAGAAAATTAGGATTTACATTAAAGAAAACCATGTCAGTAGCACAAGGTTTATATGAAGGGGTAAAAATCCCTGAAAAAGGTACAGTGGGATTGATTACCTATATGAGAACTGACTCAACTAGAATATCTGAAGAAGCAAGAAGAGTTGCCAAAACACAAATTACAAAGCTATATGGTGAAAATTATTATGAAAATCGATATTATAAAACGAAAAAAGATGCACAAGATGCACATGAGGCAATCAGACCAACTTATATTGATATAGAACCAGATAGTATAAAAGATAGTTTATCAAATGATCAATATAAATTATATAAGTTAGTATATAATCGATTTTTAGCCAGTCAAATGGCACCAGCGATTTTTGATACAATGAATGTGAATATTAAGGCAAATGCCTATGATTTTAAAGCAAATGGACAAGTATTAAAGTTTAAAGGATTTATGACCTTATATGTAGAGGGGACAGATTCTGAAGAAAAAGAAGAAGAGGGAATGCTTCCAGAACTTGAAGAAAATCAAGAAGTAACATTAAAAAAATTAAATCCAAAGCAAAGCTTTACTGAACCACCACCAAGATATACAGAGGCAAGTTTGGTAAAAGCTTTAGAAGAGAAAGGAATTGGAAGGCCTAGTACCTATTCACCAACCATTACAACAATCCTAGAAAGAAGATATATTGAAAAAGAGAAGAAACAATTATATCCAACAGAATTAGGAAAAGTGGTAAATAAATTATTAACAGAAAATTTCACAGATGTTATTAATGTGGAGTTTACAGCAAAAATAGAAAATGAATTTGATGAAATTGCAGAAGGACATGAAAAATGGAAAAAGATGATTCGAGAATTTTATGGACCATTTGAACAAGAAGTAGAAAAAGTAGAAAAAGAGTTAGAACATGTAGAAATGGTCGATGAGGTTTCAGATATCAAATGTGAAAAATGTGGAAGAATGATGGTATATAAATATGGAAGATATGGAAAATTCTTAGCATGTCCAGGTTATCCAGAATGTAAAAATGCAAAACCAATTGTAGAGACTATTGATGTACCATGTCCAAAGTGTGGAGCAAAAGTGCAAGTAAGAAAAACGAAAAGAAGAAGAAATTATTATATCTGTGAAAATAACCCAAAATCTTGTGATTACATTTCATGGAATAAACCTAAAAAAGGAGAAAAATGGAATCCAGAAGAAAAAGTGGAATTTGAAGCAGAGAATACATCTAAAAAGAAAACAACGGCAAAAAGAAAAACAACGAAAAAGAAGAAAAAATAGAAAAAAGAAAAGGAAGAAAATATGAAGAAATATAAGTTAGAATTAACCGTATTTTTTAGCGGTGCTTTAACCATGATGTTAGAACTAATTGCAGCTAGAATATTATCTCCTTATGTAGGTAGCTCTAATTTAATTTGGACTACCATAATCGGTATTATGCTAACAAGCATGAGTGTAGGATATTGGCTAGGAGGAAAAATAGCAGATAAAAATAAAGAAAATGATATTAATGTTTTATCTAGTTATTTATTAATTTCTGCAATTGCAACTAGTTTTATACCAATACTAGAAACCAATTTTATAGAGGTATTATCACAATATTTGGACAATCTTGTTATTGTGGCTATCATATGTGCAACTGTTACATTTGGAATACCAAGCTTTTTATTAGCAACAGTATCTCCGATAGCAGTGAAAATAAAGAATAATAGTATGGATTATATAGGAGCAACATCAGGTAAAATATCATCTTTATCTACAATAGGAAGTATTGTAGGTACCTTTTTAGCAGGATTCATACTAATTCCTAATTTTGGGGTTAAAAATATAATATTTGGTTGTTCAATTTTATTGTGGATTTTATCTGTATATTTATTTAATAAAAAGGATAAAAAGTATTATATTTTTGCAATTATAGAATTAGTAGTTATTATTGCTTTAAACTTATTAGGAGGCCATTATTTTAAAAGTGCACATCCAGAAATTATAAAAGATGTAGATTCTGAATATAGTAGAATATGGGTAAGACAGGCACAAGCAGGAGAAACAACTTATAAGACATTACAGGTAGATACAGGAATAGAATCTTATATTAACCAAGAAACTGGTGAGATGGGTGCTAGATATCTATATTATTATGATTTATTTGAATATTATCATAAAGAAGCAAAGGAAGCTTTAATGATAGGAGGAGCAGCATATACCTATCCCATGCATTACTTGAAAAAATATAACGATAAAACAATAGATGTTGTGGAAATTGATGAAACAATGACAGAAATTGCTGAGGACGAATTTGGATTAGATAAAGAAAATCCAAATCTAGGTTTAATCACACAAGATGGAAGAAGTTATTTAAACTATAGTAATAAAAAATATGATACTATATTTATAGATGCTTTTAAGGGAATGAATGCACCGTTTGAATTAACAACCTATGAGGCTATGATAAAAGCCTATGATTTATTGAATGAAAATGGAACGGTGATAACTAATATTGTTTCATCACTTGAGGGAGAAGATGCTGAATTTATTCAATATGAATATAGCACATATAAAGCAGTATTTGATGATGTGAAAGTGTTTAAAGTAAATGGAGATAGGGATAATAGTGAAAGACAAAATATCATTTTGATAGGTTTTAAAGGAAATACAAATATGAATGAAGAAAAAGCAGAGGAATATAGGGATTTATTAAATAGTGAGATAACAGATTTTACAAGTGATAAATCAATTGTTACAGATGATTATGCTCCAATAGGAAATTAAAATAAAGTCAAGACAATATCATGAAAAAGTCTTGACTTTTATAAATATATTTGGTATCATATTATTTGCAAAATGCGGGAATAGCTCAGTTGATAGAGCGCTGCCTTGCCAAGGCAGAGGTCGCGGGTTTGAGCCCCGTTTCCCGCTCCAATTTTTGTTCTATTTATAAAAGTAGAGCATATATTTTAATAGATGGCGACATAGCCAAGTGGCTAAGGCACGAGTCTGCAAAACTCTGATCCCCGGTTCGAATCCGGGTGTCGCCTCCA
>CALXKD010000034.1 GCA_944388795.1 uncultured Clostridia bacterium | reverse complement strand
ATTTTAGCACTAATTCTATTAAAAATTAGTGCTAATGTTTAAAAAATTTTGAGACATTTTCAAAAATGATTGACAGATTGTTCCGTATTACATTTGCCATGAATATTTTTCACAAATTTGGATATATTTTTATTAGAGAATTATTTTAAGGAGGAATTTAAATGGATATTGCTAGGATTCATTCTATATTAGAAAATAAAGAAAAATGTGATGTTTTTTATGATGATAGACCTGTATGGATTCAAGGAGTTAATGATAATATTGCAAAAGTAGGTTTTATTGATAACTTTGAAGAAAAAGATGTTTTTATTAACGACTTATATGAAAGAAATCTATATAATTAATTTCATATAATTTCTTTTATGTTTTGTAAACGATTTTGGCAATTTCATATATTTTTAAATTTTTTTATTTTTTATAGACACATATCGCATTATAGCTCAGGCTGCATTCTTACAGTCTGAGCTATTTCATTGAATTTATTTGTTTTCATATTTTTCTAGTCCATTTCTAATTGCTATATTGATTAACTTAGATATAGATATCCCATATTTTTCTCTCATTTCCTCTAGCTTTTTGTACATGGATTCTCTTATTATCACAGACCTTGCCACATTAATCTCGTTATTTTCCTTCTTATAAATGACAACTTTTTCCCCTAATTCTAAGTCACTAATACAAGCATCTACTATTGTAATAACTAACGCAATTAAAGTAATACCTTTATTATGCGCTTTTACAATTTGTTTTTTCTTTTTTCTCCTTGTGTTTTCCTTGTTTTTCATCATTTGCTTATCCCTTTCCTTTCTTTTTTTACTTTTTTTGATAATTTTATACAAGGAAAGTATAGCATAACGATTTTTTTCAAGTTTTTTTCCACATTATTGTGGTTTTTTACTCATGTTCTTTCTTTTCTTTTTTTGATATTCTTATATAAATTCATACATATTTTTTTAATATTTTGGAAAACTAGTTCTAACAGCTGGAGGTTATCATGAAAAAAGAAAAAAATAATATACAAATTTTAATTGGTGAAGGTTTAAAAGATATCAGAACTTCTTTAGGCTTAACACAAGAAGAAGTTGCTGAGTCTCTTGGTCTTGCTCCTAGATATTTATCTGATATAGAACGTAATAAAACCAAAGGTAGTTTAACCACTTTAGAAAAGTTATGTAATTTATATAATGTTACACCTACTACTGTTTTAAAAGATTATTTAAAAGCCTCAGATACAAAATCAGATGAGCATATTGCCGGATTTAATAATCTTACTGAAAGTGAAAAAAATATCATTAGAAAATTAGTTCAATATATGAATTATAGTAAAAAACAACACAAAAACCCAAAACATAATCCTAATGCATAAATTAGGATTATTTTAATGCCTGCAAAATAATTTTTACTGCTGTTTTAAATCCTAGCTCAAACTGACTTTCAGCCTCTATACTGATTTTTTCATTTGTATATTCGATATATTTTTCTACTTTTTCTTCTGTAAATTCTTTTAATAATATTTTTTCTAATTTTTTTATCTTTTTAGATATTTGAACATACTCCTTACTTTGATTCATCATTTGTAATTCTTCCATATTATTGTGATAAATTTTTCGAATTATATTATTTTCTGAATCTTCCATTACATATTCTTTAAAATCCATATCTAATCCTTCACCACATATTTCACAATCATTTATAGCATATTTTATAACCTTGTAGGGTTGTTTTTTATAAAAGCCTACTTTTTTTATACAAAATATATCATTTTTTTACAAATATCCTTTTTTATAAAAGAAATATGGAACCACCCATTCTTGTGATTCCATACTTAGCCTTTTCAATTCGTTTTTTTTAGTCGACTATAATCTTTTTGACAAAATAAATCATTGAAAGCAACGGTATCGTCTGACATAATTTATCAGCCTCTTTATTCGCTTCTGTACAGTCTTCAAGTTCTTCTTTTACTCTTTTGATATCCTCTTCATCTATAGGATAATGTTTGGAGTATGTTAGCGGTCTTTCATCAATTTTATATACTACAAATATTCCTTTCTGATCATCCTTTGTAAAAGTCCGCACTTCAAAACCATTTACGACACCTTTCATTTTTACCTCCTATTGCTATCTTCTACCAAGTTATCTTGTTCTACATTGTAACATATTAACAATAGAAAGTCCATGTTTTTAGCTTTGTATTTAAAGTTCATTTTCACATGTTCCAGTTTCCATTTCTTTTTTTATATTTTCTAATGTATCACTGGCAATTTTATTTAAAGCTTCTTTTGTAAAGAATGCTTGATGAGAAGTAATAAATACATTTGGCATAGAAAGTAATATAGATAGGTTTTTATCTCTTATATAGCTATTAGACATATCTCTTAAGAAAAATTCTTCTTCATCTTCATATACATCTAATCCTACACCACCAATTTTACCTTCTGATAATTTTTGAACAAGGTCATTTGTATTAATCAATTTTCCTCTACTACAGTTAATGATAATAACACCTTTTTTCATTTTCGCAATGCTTTCTTTATTAATCATTTTTTCTGTATCTTTTAATAATGGACAATGTAAAGATATAATATCAGATTCTTTATATAATGTATCTAAATCTACATATTCAAATCCCACTTCTTGTCTAAATTTTTCATCTTGATAGGTATCATAAGCAATAATTTTTGTTCCAAATCCCTTCATAATATTAATGAAGGCTTTTCCAATTCTTCCTGTACCAATAACTCCTACTGTTTTACCATGAATATCAAATCCCAATAAGCCATCTAAAGAAAAATTATATTTTCTAGTTCTTTGATATGATTTATATAATTTTCTATTAATACTTAATAATAAACCAACCGCATGCTCTGCAACTGCATATGGTGAATATTGTGGCACACGTACAATTTTTAAAATTCCCTTTTCTTCTATAGCCACATTATTAAATCCAGCACATCTTAATGCTAATACCTTAACACCATTTTCTTCTAATATTTTTAATGTTTTGGCATCTGCTTTATCATTTACAAAAATACATACAACATCAAATCCTTTTGTTAATGGTGCTGTTTCACTATTTAATTTTGATTCAAAATAGGTAATATCATAATTATAATCCTTATTGTATTTATTAAATACCTCTTTATCATAATTTTTCGTATCAAAAAATGCTATTTTTACCATTTTACATCCTCCCAAATCAATTAAATTTCAACTCTAATATTATATAACCTTTTTATGGAAATTTCAATAGTCTATGCTTTAAAATTCAATGTTTGAAGCTAAAAGATGAACTTCATTTTTTCTAAAGCTCATCATTTAATCTTTCCCATTCTTGCATTTTTTCTTCTATTTCATGATTTATTTTTTGTATTTCTTCCTGCAATTCATTTAATTTTATATAATCTGAACAAATTTCTTCCTTTGTCATTTCTTTTTCAATATCCTGAATTTCCCTTTCCTTATTATTGATTTCTTGTTCAATTTTATTCATCTTATTTTGTATTCGGTTTCTTTCCTTTTCTAAAAAATATGGATTGGTTTCTTTTTTCTTATCTTTTATCTGTTTTATATTTTCTCCTATTTCTTTTGACTCATCCATTATATCTTCTTGATTTTCTTTATATTCCAAATATTCTTGGTAATTTTTATGATAAAAGGTAACTTTTCCATTACGAAATTCTAATATACAATCAGCTAACTTATTTACAAAATATCGATCATGAGAAACAAAAATTAAAGTACCTGTATATTCTTTTAGTATGTTTTCTAAGCTTTCCTTTCCCACAATATCCATATGATTAGTAGGCTCGTCTAATAATAATAAATTGGGTTGCCTTTTTAATATTTTGCATAACTGCAAACGACCTCTTTCTCCTCCTGATAATACCTTTATTTTCTTAAAAACCTCTTCTCCTGTGAATAAAAATGTTCCTAATAATGTTCTTACTTGTGTTGTTGTTAATTCTGGAAAGTTTTGTGTTACTTCTTCAAACACAGTATTTTCTGGATTTGAAAATTCCATTTGCTGGTCAAAATAGCCTTTCTGAACATGATATCCATATTCAAATTCTCCTTTAATCTTAGGTATATCCCCATTTATCGTTTTTAATAATGTAGATTTTCCTGTTCCATTTTCTCCAATGATTGCTAGTTTTTCTCCCTTATATAATTCAAAAGATACTTCTGCAATTGGTTTATCATATCCAAATTCTAACTTATCTACTTTTAATACCATTTTTCCACTTTGTACTTTTACATCAAAATTTGCATAAAATGTTTTTAAATCATATTCTTCTGGCTTTTCTATAATTGTCATTTGTTCAATCTTTTTTAGCTTTGATAATGCCATTTTTGCTTTCGTTGGTTTATATCGAAATCTATCTGCAATTGCTTGTAATCTTTTAATTTCTGCTTGCTGATATTCATAATCTTTTAATTGCTTTTCATATCGTTCTTTTTTTAGTCTTTCAAAAGCTGTATAATTTCCTGTATATTCTACCATACTTGCATATTCTATCTCATATACCTTATTGACAATTTTATCTAAAAACATTCTATCATGTGATACAATCACAACTGCCTTGGGATAATTTTTTAGATAATTTTCTAACCATTCAATTGCTACTATATCTAAATGGTTTGTGGGTTCGTCTAGCAATAATATATCTGGTTTGCTTAATAATAACTTTAAGAAAGCAATTTTCGTTCGTTGTCCTCCAGAAAATGCACTTATCTTTTTTTCTTTATCCTCTTCTTTAAAACCAAATTTTTTAATTGCTGTTTCATATTCTTTTTTGTACACATATCCACCTTGTATTTCATATTGCTCCAAAGCATTTGTATATTCTTTTATCAATTTTTCATCTGTATTTTCTTGCAAGGCTTTTTCTTTTTCTTGTATCCTATTTTCTAAATTTAGAATAGGTTCATAAGCTTCTAATATTTCCTCTAACATGGTTTTATTAGAATTTTCAAAATTCATTTGTTTTAAATATCCAATCACAGGATTGCCTTGCTTATATATATGGAATTTTTCTTCTCCAATTCCTTCTTCTAAAATCTCATTATCCATAATAGCATTTAAAAAAGTGGTTTTTCCTGCACCATTTCTTCCGACAATTGCTATTTTATCTTTTTCCTTTATTTCAAAATTAATTTCTTCCAATATCGTTTCGGCCCCAAAAGATATAGAGCCATTTACAATTCTGTAGTTCATTTTCTATCTTCCTTTATATATTTATTCTCTTTCTGTAATCGTTACTTTTATTTTATCTCCTGGTTGTTTTCCTATCTTTTTTCGAATGTCTTTACGAATCCCAATGATATGACAAGTTGTTCCCATTCTTACCAAAATTCCATCATATGGTTCATTATCAAATGTCGCATGTACCTTTACTCGCTTTTTGTTAAATTCACTTTCTACATCATAAGGAAATTCAATATATGCTCCATCTATATCTGGAACCTTTTTTATAACGGCTTCAAATGTATACATTTTTTTGTTCATATACTCACCTCATTTATGTAGTATATCTAATATATCATAAAATATATAGAAATCCTAGTATTTTCCTTTTATATAAAAAGATATACAGGAAAATGAACTTTAAGGAATCTCCCTAAAGTTCATAAAATGTCCCAAATGGAAACGTCCCCAACTGGACATTTAGAATTCTAATTTTTCTTCCAACCAGCTTTCTACCTCATCAATTGGAATTCTAATTTGTTCCATGGTATCTCTATCTCTGATGGTTACCGTATTATCTTCAAGTGTATCAAAATCTACTGTTAAGCAATATGGTGTACCAATTTCATCTTCTCTTCTATATCTCTTTCCAATACTTCCTGTTTCATCATAATCACACATAAATTTCTTTGATAATTTCTCATGTACCTCTTGTGCTTTTTCTGATAATTTTTTAGATAATGGAAGTACTGCTATTTTAAATGGTGCTAATACTGGGTGTAAATGTAATACAACTCTTGTATCTCCTTCACCAATTTCTTCTTCGTCATATGCATTACATAAAAATGCTAATGCAACTCTATCTGCTCCTAGAGATGGTTCTATACAATATGGTACATATTTTTCGTTTGTTTCTGGGTCTGTATATGTGAAGTCCTCTTTTGAAACTTTCATATGGCTCTTTAAGTCAAAGTCTGTTCTATCTGCAATTCCCCATAATTCTCCCCAACCAAATGGGAATGTAAATTCAATATCTGTTGTTGCATTACTATAATGTGATAATTCTTCTTTTGAATGATCTCTTAATCTAATATTTTCTTCTTTGATTCCTAAGCTCAATAGCCAATTTTTACAGAATTCTTTCCAATATGCATGCCATTCTAAGTCTGTTCCTGGTTTACAGAAGAATTCTAGTTCCATTTGTTCAAATTCTCTTGTTCTAAATGTGAAATTTCCGGGTGTGATTTCATTTCTAAAAGCTTTTCCGATTTGTGCAATTCCCATTGGTAATTTTCTTCTCGTTGTTCTCATCACATTTTTAAAGTTTACAAATATACCTTGTGCTGTTTCTGGTCTTAAATAGATTTCTGCTGTTTTATCCTCTGTGACACCTTGGAATGTTTTAAACATTAAATTGAATTTTCTAATGTCTGTGAAATTTGTTTTTCCACAATTTGGACATGGTATTTTATTATCATTAATAAAGTCTATTAACTCTTTATCAGACATACCATCTGCAATCATATCTTTTCCATTATCATGTGCCCATTCTTCTATTAATTTATCTGCTCTATGTCTTGTTTTACATTCTTTACAATCAATTAATGGATCTGAGAAACCTCCTACATGTCCTGAAGCTACCCATGTTGTAGGATTCATTAATATAGCTGCATCTAATCCTACATTATATTTACTTTCTTGTATAAATTTCTTTCTCCATGCCATTTTAACATTGTTTTTTAGTTCATTTCCTAAAGGTCCATAATCCCAAGTATTTGCTAATCCTCCATAAATTTCTGAACCTGGGTAAATATATCCCCTATTTTTGCAAAGTGCTACTAAAGTATCCATTGATTTTAACATAATCATTCCTCCTTTTAATTTTATATTTACTAGGTATTATATAAATCAAAAAAACTTTCATACCTAGCATATAGCTAGGGACGAAAGTTATATTCCGCGTTTCCACCCTATTTCCTAAAACTAAAAGTTTTAAGCACCTTCATTTCTGAATCTACTCCAAAGCTCCCCATACTTATTTATTGCTGGTATCTCACCATCACCAACTCTCTTTAAATAAATGTTACAGTATTTTTTCTTCTTCACTGTAGATATTTAATTTTATATATTTTATTATCTTTATTTAAAAAAGTCAATAATTTTCAAAAAAAATATTGATAAAATCCTTTTTTTATGCTAATATATTAATTGTTCTAATTAAATCATTGATAGGGGTATAGTGTTAATGGTAGCACATCGGTCTCCAAAACCGCCTGTGAGGGTTCGAATCCTTCTACCCCTGCCACAGTTTTATAGTATGCCTTAAGCTGTAAGCTTATAGGCTTTTTTTATTGTCCCTTTTCTTTTTGTCTAACCTCTTACAAATTAGTTATAAAATATATAGACCGTATGTGTATTTTATTATTACGGTCTTTTAGTTTTGCATAGACCGTCTATGTAGTACTACTCCTATATTGTAACATATTTTCTTATATAAATATATGTTTTCAAATATTTATTAGTATCACAGTAATACCGTATTACAGGGGGGTAGGACATACACACTTCTTCCTCACTATTTGTTTTAGGTGTCGATGGACATTTTTTAAAAATTTTTTAAAATATTTTTATCCGCCCTAGATTTTTGCAAATTATTTTTTTACAATTATTTTAATATTATTTAAATCGATTTAAATTTTTACATTTTGTTTGAGAGGAGGTGATTAATTATGAATGAAAAATTTTACCTGATATATTATTATCCATGATTTGAGTAAATATTTAAATTCAGGTGCATTTACAAATTAGTAATACTATAAAAATACTTAAAAAAGAATTTTTTATTGAAAGGAGAAAGCAAAATGTTAAACGAAACCAAAGATTTTTGTTCAATGGGTTTTAAAATATTCCCTATTAGTTACAAAAGCAAAGTTCCTATGAAAGGATACAAATGGAAAGAGAAAGCAACTTCTGATTTTAATAAAATACAAGAAGATATACAAGATTTAAATCAATTTAATTTAGCCATGCTTACTGGGAAAGTCAATAATATTTTTGTTTTAGATATTGACAAAAAAAATAATGGATTTGAAACTCTCAAAAACTTAGAAGAAAAATTAGGTAAATTACCTGATACTGTTACAGTCAATTCAGGTGGTGGTGGTATACATTTATATTTTCAATATCCTAATGATGTAAAAATAACTGGTGTTGCTAATTTACTGGGAGATGGTGTGGATACTAGAACAGACAATAATTATATTGTTATTCCTCCTAGTATACATGAATCAGGGAAAAAATATGAATGGGTTTCAGGAAAAAGTATTTTTGAAATCAAACCCAAAAAACTTCCACAAGCATGGGTAGATGCCTTAGTGGAAGCTAGTAATAGAAATCAAAAATCTTTAGCTAATAGTTCTTGCTCTACTACTGACAATATTATATCAAAAAAAATTCCAGAGGGCAACAGAGAAAACAGTATGTTTAATTTTGCTTGTTCTATGAGAGATAAATTTGCAAATATTGATGAATTAACTATGATTATCAAAACTTTAAATACTGTTTATTGCACTCCACCTTTATCTGATAAAGAAATAGAATCGGCTGTAAAAAGTGCTTGGAATTACAAAGAAAAAAATGATTTCAAACCTGAATTATATTCTTTATCCGATTTAAAAAATACAAAATTTCCAGAACCAAATTGGATTATTCCCGAATTTATGCCTTCTGGTTTACATATACTAGCTGGAAAACCAAAAATAGGGAAATCTTGGTTAGTATTAAATATCGCTCTAACAATTTCTAATGGTGGTATTTTATTAGGTACCTATCAATGTAATGTAAAGAATGTCTTATACTTAGCATTAGAAGATACTGGGGCTAGAATTCAAAAAAGGCTTTCAAAGTTAACAGCTTTAGGAGATAATCTTGAGCATATAACTGTATGTCATAACTGGATTACTGTTAAACAAGGTGGACTGGAGGCCTTAGAAAAGATTATTACAGAAAAAAATTTAGATTTAATTTTTATTGATACACTTCAATGTTTTAGAGGTCCTGATATGTTAAAAAATAAAAACGCCTATTTTGAAGACTATTATATAATGGGCGAACTAAAAAATTTGGCTGATAAATATAATATTGCAATTGTGCTAATACATCATCTGAATAAAAGTAAAAGTGGTGACACTTTTGATAATGTTTCCGGCTCCAATGGTCTAATTGGTGCGTGTGATACAATCTATACTTTAACTGGTACAAAAGATTATAACACACTCTCTTTTAAAGGTCGAGATGTTTATGGAGATGATATATTATTCGAAGTTAAAGATGGACTATGTATTCCTTTAGATTTTCTTCATGGTTCTTCTGATTTATGCATGACTCAAAATCAAATATTGGCACTTTTTCAGCAACATCAATCCCTTTCTATAAAAAAAATAATTAAACTTACTGAATTATCAGAATCTAATATTAAATATCATTTAAAGAAAATGGTAGAAAAGGGGATTATAACTAAGGAAGAAAGAGGAATATATACAATAATAAATAACACTAACTAACTAATTTTAAGTTAGTTAGTTAGTATATATATGAAAGGAAATGATAGATTATGATAGACAATATAGAAATACCCCCACAACACGAACAAGTATTACAAGCATTACTTACCCATAGGACAAAACGTGAGGCAAGTAGGGCTTCGGGCGTGAGCGAATCAACAATTTACAGATTATTAAGGAACCCTGAATTTGTGCAAATGCTAGAAACAGCAAGGAAACAAATATTTTATAATATAATATTTAACTTAGGTAGTCTGTCACAAGATAGTATTAAATGTTTACAAGATTTAATTATATCTCCTACCTCTAATAACACAGTAAAATGTAAGGCTAGTAGTTTTGTTATAGATAAAATAGTGAATATAGAAAATTATAGAAATTTAGAGCGTAGAGTAAATCGAATAGAAAATTTATTAAAAATAAAATAAAAAAAGCACCTTTTCTTTTAGAAAAAATGCAATATATAGGTAGAAGCAATGTATTATTATTTATACATTGCTTTTATAACATCTATTACCTTATCAATATCAGATGTATCCAATTGCTTTGCAATATTAACCAGTTCATTTAGTCTTGCATTAATATTGGTTGTTGTACTATCCTTTAGCAATTCTTCTATTGATGAGTTTAAAGTATTTGCTAACTTTACTAAGGTTTCAATTGTCATTTTCCTTTCTCCTCTTTCGATTTGACCTATATACACAGCTGACAATTCTAGCTTTTCAGCTAGTTGTTCTTGCGTTAAATTTAATTCTAACCTTTTATTTTTTATTCTTCCACCTAATGCTACATAATCCATAAGGTATGCACCTCCTAGCTATTAGTTTACATTAATAACCAAAAGTTATACACAAACTAATAGTTATTTTATATTGCTATTAGTTATTATTTATGTTATAATTTGACAAAATAATACAAATGATAAAGGGGGTGATAGTATGTTTGTTATTATTTTAACTATAAGTGCATTTATAGTTTTCAGTATTATCTTAGAAGAACAAAAAAACACATTGACAAAAGAACAAAAATTATGGTCTGCTATATGTATCGCCTTACTTGCCATTAATGTTCTATTTTTTATTCCTGATACATGGGGAGATTATATAACCATATTAGATGCACAAAATATAGATATAGATAATGGCCGCTTTTTTCTTCAATTCATAGCTATTTTAGGTTTATCTTTTTTAGGATATATCCTACATTCATTGTCTTATGAGTATAATGACTCACAAAATATACCAACAGCAAAGATACCTAAAACATCATTTTCAATCAATAAATCTAATAACCTATTTGCTTTATCTAGTTTTATATGCGGAATAGTTGGATACTTTTTCTCTTCTATTTCTCTGTTGCTAGGCATTGCTAGTCTGGTTTTAGGAATTATAGGTGTTTCATCTTTCAATCAAAATAATGAAAAAAATAAATGGTTCGCTATAATAGGTATAATACTAGGAATTTTCTGTATATTACGACCTATTTATTTACAATAAATAGAGGGTTATAGGCCCTCTATTATCTTTTCCAATGCCGTATAAACTGGCATAGTATATAGTGACTGAGCAATATTATCACATTCACCCACATATGATTTATAACTTTCCGGTAATAATCTTTCTATCTTATTATACATATTGCATAATCTATTTAAGTACTTCTCAAACTCCTTTCCTTTTCTAACCTCATTCATAATTTTATCAGCTTTTTCCATATATCCTTTTTTCTTACTTTCCTTATATGTTTCAGGATTACTAAAGTCCCTGTATATCTGTTTTATCAGTAGGTCTATTTTTCTCTCGTTATACATATTTACATTACTTTCATATTTCATGAATAATTTTTTTCCCTCGTATGGTAATGATTTCATTATTTCCTCTGCTATTTTATTATTACTCTTTCTTAATTCTTGTAACATTTTATTATTACCTTCAATATAATTTTCTATATCTACTAATCTATAATTAAGGTAATGATTTCTTAAAAATTCTGCATATGTTTGTATCTCATTCATCTGTCCCCACCTCCTTTATTACATTTTTCATAAGTCTTTTAATTCTTGTTGTTCTTTGAATAAAGTTATTAACCGGTGAGGCTGTTATATGTTGTTCATTTATATCACTTTGTACAAAATTTACATATCTCTTTGTCATTGTTAAATCTGTATGCCCTAATAATTTTTGTAATGCAAAAACATTGCCACCATTTTTTAAGTACAATATAGCAAATGTATGCCTTAGGTCATAAGGCGTAAATCTATAATTTATTTTCTTACTATAATACTGTGTTCTAAACTCCCATGCATTAGTGCTAAATTGTTTGCCATCAATTGTTAAAAATAAATACTTAGCCCAGTTATCCTCTCTTATACTGATAAATCTTTTTAATATTTCTACTGTCTGATATGATAACGGTAATACCCTTCTAATTCTAGTTTTTGCAATAATTGGTCTAACCTCTAATTCAAAATGTTCTAAGTCTAAATCTGTTAATTCTAAGCCACAAGCTTCACTAGGTCTTATACCCGTGTCCAAAGTTAAAACAATAAAAACATAATCCCTAAAACCTATATATGTATTTATATCAACATTCTTTAATAATTTATTAATCACATCATTAGGTACATTTCTTATTTTTCCTGTGTCCTTCTTCTTTTTTAGTCCTGTCATTCTTAACGGATTTTTTTCTATGTATTCATTGGTAACAGCCCAATTAAAAAAACAGTTTAAATTAGCAAATGGTTTATTAAAGGTTGCTGGGGCACCTTGTGACAATGGCACAAACATTTCTAATAACTTTTGTTTTATCTCTTGTAAATTCACCTCATCTTTGTTATAATATTTTTCAAATACAGAAAATGTATTTTTATAATCTTTTATTGTTCTTTCTGATAATCCTTGTGCTTTTTTAAAAAAGAAAAATTGTTGTTTTAATTCAGAAAAACTTATATCTTTTGTATAAATTTCATTACTATACATGAAAACATTACATCTCCTTTCTTAACTAATTTGTTAAGAAGGTAAGACCATAACGCTACAATGTATTATAAAACTTGTTTTTCTTACAACTGTAAGGTTTCCATGGCGTGTTACAGGAGCCACACTCTCCAAAACCGCCTGTGAGGGTTCGAATCCTTCTACCCCTGCCACAAATGGAAACCAGACTGTGCAACAGTTATATGGTTTCTATTTTTTATGCCAAAATCACTAAAATTTGTCAAGAGGGACAAAAGTAAGTGTTTCTCATATTATCACCTCTCTTTGTAAATAATAATATAATATATTAGCGCATTGTATTGACAATGCATTTACCATGTGATACAATTTAAACATAAAGAAATTGGAGGTGTTTAGCAATGGCTAAAACAGATATGTTAAATATAAGAATTGAACCAGAATTAAAAAAACAAGTTGAATCAACTTTAAATGATTTAGGAATGAATATTGCTGAAGCAGTCACCATCTTTTTGAAACAAGTGGTTTTAACTGACAGTATACCTTTCATGATAAGAAAACCCAAACTAAATGCAGAAACAATAAAAACTATGGAAGAAGCCAAAAAAGGTATAAACTTAAGTAAAGAATATACTAATCTAGATGAAATGTGGAAAGATTTAGAGAAAGAAGAGTGATAAATGTTAATTGTAAGATATACAAATCTATTTAAAAAAGACTATAAGTTAGCACAAAAACGTGGTTTAGATATGAACCTACTGCATCAGATTGTAGAAATGTTAGCAAATAATATTCCCTTACCGAGCAAATATAAAGATCACTATTTGCTTGGTAATTACAAACGGATATCGAGAATGTCATATACAACCTGATTAGCTTTTAATATATTCCATAGATAAAGAAAATTTAATATTAACTGCGTTTAGAACCGGTTCTCATTCTGATTTATTTAACAAATAATTTTTTATTTTAATTTCAAATTTTATTTAATTCTATATATTTAGTTTATTATTTTTATTATTTTTATTATTCCTTCTACTTTTCAATAAGTGAATTTTTAATGTTTTCAGTTTAAATGAGGTGATTTTTATTTTTCAAAATATTAAATCTTTTATTTACATACTTATTTTTTTGATTTTGTTTATTACCATCTTTTTTACTCCTATGATAAGTTCAAATGGTGCTTATTATGAAAATAATCTGGATTCTGAGATTATTTCCATTAACCCAAATGGTTTTGTTTGGCCAATTCCTGGTTATACAAGAATTAGTTCTTATTTTGGTAAAAGAGTTTCTCCTACTTCTCGGTGCCTCCTCCTCTCACTCTGGTATTGATATTCCCGCACCAGAAGGAACACAATTAATTGCAGTAGCTGATGGAGAAATTACCTTCACACAATTTTTAGGTGCTGGTGGATATACCATTACACTTTCCTTTGATAATTATAGAGTTACTTATTGTCATTGTTCTCCAAATTATATTGTAAAAGTGGGAGATAAAATAAAACAAGGACAAGTTATTGGCTATGTTGGTCCTAAATATGTTTATGGTGTAAAAGGTAATCAATATTCTGATTCTACTGGAAAACCTACAAATGGTGCCACAACTGGTACGCATCTTCATTTAGGCATTCGAATAGATGGAAAATATCAAAATCCATTAAATTTTTTCTAATGTTTTATTTCTTCTCTCTTTTCAATACTTGGTAATGTTTACTTTAAGCATATTTTGTGATATTATGTAAATACAGTGAAAATTCACTGAATAATCAGAAAGGAGGGGTTTGATGAGTGAAAACCTACCTTTAACGCGGAGATTTCCGCGGTTAACCCATTTAGCGAATTTATTATTTCGCAATGATGGGAGAGGTGCAGTATTAGTTGGAGCCTTCATTTGGCTTTTAGTTGGAGTATTCATCTTTACTCTTACCGATTATAGCTTAATTGCTAAAATTGCTGTTACCTTAGTCGTTTTTGGTTTTCTGCTCTTTTTTGTACTGATGCCACTTTTTGTGGTACTCTGTCTTTTCAGAGCGGACGACTGCTAAAACAATCATAACCACCAGTAAAACTGGTGGTTTGCTCTTAGCCTAGAAGGCTTTTGTACTGGCACTTCTGGGCTTAAGC